>JALYHX010000277.1 GCA_030776305.1 Myxococcota bacterium | reverse complement strand
CGACCGACTCGCCCAGGCTCCGTAGGGCCTCGCGCGCCTCACCGATTCGTGCGCGCCCTGCGGCGACGACGGCGGCCTCTCGCGTCTCGCGACGCCACGACGTGAGCTCGCCGACGATCTCCGTCCGGGCGCGCGCGTGTCCCATTCGAGCGAGCGAGATACGAGCGTGCCATGCACAGCTTGCGCGGTCGCCGGCGCCCCAGGAGAGCACTGCCCGCATCATCCGACGCCGCCCCCAAGCGCGGCGCTCGAGGTGAGCAATCGCGTCCCGTAACGGCAGCTCGCCAGCGAGCTCGACGCACGCCTGCTCGTCCTCGATCTCCGGCGTGCTCCTCGTCTCCGCTACGACGTCGAGAACGACCTCGCGTCCGCGCGGCTGCCCGAGGCGAGCCAGATACAGTCCAGCGACGACCGCAAGGGCGTCGTCCGGATCCTCGACCAGCCGTTCGGCTTGCGTAACGAGCGGCAAGGCGTGCTCGTCCGGTTCGCCCGGGCACGCCGCCAACGCCTCTTCGGCAACGCGCATCGCAATGTAGCGGATGGCCGCGTCGTCATCGTCGAGAGCGCGCGCCAGCGCCCGGGCCACGGCCGTCGCGTCGTCCTTGGCAACGCGCGCGAACGCGATTACCGCCTGGTATCTGACCTCTGGACGGCTGTCGGATAGGGCCCGCTCGATGCGCTGAGCTGCCCGCGCGTCGCCGATTTCACCGAGCGCGGAGAGCGCCATCTGCCGGACGTGCGCGTCCGCGTCCTCGACTGCAAAGAGGAGCCCGGGGAGGGCCTCCTCGGCGCGCAGATCGGCAAGGGCCAGAGCCGCCTCGGACCTCACCGCGGACGATGAATCCTCCCGCAGCGATCGCTGAAGCGCAGGGATCGCGCGGACGCGCGTTGCGTCGCTGCGCAATGCATGGGGGACGACGTCACGGATCGCCGAAGCCCGCGTCGCGGCTCGATCCGAACCCAGATCTCGGAAGCTCGCCTCGAGGTTGCGCGGCCGAGGCGAAGGGCTGAACATCGGCCTCCGTCGTAGCATGCAAGCCTCTCGTCACAACCGGCGGTGCGAGCTCCCGGCTCTCTCCTGCGCTGCCCTACCCGCCATCAGCATCGATGCACTGGTCACGAACACTGCAATGGCCGCGACGACCAGCACGTGTGGGGCGCGCAGCATCGCCGCGACACCTTGATCCAAAACTCCTCCCAGCGAGATCCCATCGTGAGGACCAAGCCCCACGAACGCCAGCGCCGCCTCGTTCACGACGATGGCCGCTCCGGTCGATCCAAGCTGAACCGTGACGACGCCGAGCAGACTGGGCATGACATGGTGCACCAGAATGGCAACGCGTCCCCGCCCGAGAGCCACGGCCGCCTCGACGAACGCCGCGTCGCGCAGCACACGCGCCTGGGCCAGGGCGAGCCGTGCAAATGGGGCCCACGCCGTCAGGGCGAAGACGGCGCCGATGTGAGCGCGCGATGGGGAGCGGACGGCGCTCAGCACGGCCAACGCAAGGATGAAGCTTGGGAACGCTTGTACGAGGTCACATGCGCGCTCCGTTGCGTGCTCGAAGCGTCCACGGGCGAACGCCGCGGCCGCGCCGAGCGGCGTGCCCAAGGCAAAAGCCAGCAGCGCGACGATGGTGGCGAGCGCGATCGCGCGGAGCTCGGCTGAAGAAACGACCGCGAGCAAGTCCACCCCGCCCTCGCCGCAACCGAGAGGCCGCGCCCCGGTGGGCGCGCACCAAGCCTGCACCGGATCGAGGCGACCCAGGGGGCCCGGTGCGACCATCGCCCCGATGGCACTCGCCCCGATCACCGTCACGAGGGGCACTATCTCGAGCCAACGGCGGGCACTCAACGGCGGCCCCGCGCGCGAGGGTCGATCGTCACATGAAGCGCGGTGCCAATCGCCTGCGCCACGACGAAGAGAGCCCCCGCGGCGACCACAGCGCCCTCGAGCACGGGTAGGTCACGCGTCGAGTAGGCTTCGAGAATCAACGTGCCCAGGCCGGGACGCTCGAACATCCGCTCGAGAACGACCGCGCCGCCGAGCAGCGCTCCGAGCTGTGTGGCTACGACGGTCACAATCGGACCAATCACAGCCGGCAGGGCATGCACCAGCCATATGCGAAGCGGGGCGGCCCCTTTCGCGCTCGCCACGTCGAGGAACGGCGCGCGCGCAACCTCCTTCAGCGCAGCTCGCGCGATGCGTCCGACGTGCGCGGCAAGGGGGATCGCCAGAAGCGCGCTTGCGAAGAGAAGCCCCCCGAATCCCGCGTCGGGATCGCCGGGCAATGGTACGACGCGCGCCCGCGCAGCGAGCACCCAAGTGACGACCGGAGCGAATGCCACGAGCGGCGCGGCCGCCACCCCGATGAGCGCGCGTTCGAGCCAGGTGCGCATTCGGCGCGAGAGCCATGGCCCACTCGACGCGACCGCTGCAGCAATCCCGATAGCCGCCCCGATGACCACCGCCAGCGCCGCGAGTCGCGCTGTCGGCACGAGCGCCTCCACGACGCAGCGCATGGCGTTCGTCCCGGGTCGACGAAAGGAATCCCCCAGGTCGAACGTGGAGAGCCCGCGCAAGAAGCGACCGTATTGCACCGGCAGCGCCTCATCGAGGTGGAGGACAGCGCGAACGCGCGCAAGTTCCACCTCGCTCGCGTCGTCTCCGAGTACGAGCGCGGCGGGGTCGCCGGGGAGGATGCGTAGCGCGAAGAAGACGAGCGACGCCAACACGAAGACGACCAGGAGGGACTCGAGCGAGCGTGACACGCAGATACGGGAGATACGCGTGAGGTTGGCGGCGCCGCCAACGGCGGGCGACCTCATGGCCGACGGTACGAACTAATTGCCGGCCGGTGCATCAATCGCACCGGAGTCGGGCGTCCCGGTGAGGGTCTGATCTGCGGGAGCGTCGCCCGTGGCGTCCGTGCCGCCGGCGGCGTCTTGTGCGGCGTCGTTCCCCGCCTCTTGCGAGGCGTCGGCGCTCTCGTCGATCGCATCTGCTTCCTGTGGCGCATCGGGGGGAGCGTCCGCCCCGTCTGCGCCGCTCTCGAGGGTGCTCGTATCTGCCCCACCCGCTTCGCCGGCAGGCTCATCACTCCGCGGCGCGTCGATGGACGAGCTGTCGAGCCTGTTCCAGGAACAGACGGCCGCGTCTCGCGCCTGGGCATCCACCGGCGATGAGCCACCGATCATGCAAACGCCGGACGATTGCGATGTGTCGAGGATGACGGTCCACGGAGTTTGCGAGGGGCCGATGGTAAAGCAGCCGTAGCCCTCGGCCTGTCTGCAGTCGGAACTCGACGTGCATCGTTTCATACACATCGAGCGGCCCGTTCGCGACGGAGCGGCGTAGTCGTCGTAGGAGCACCCCTGGACACTCGCGCCGAACTCGACGCATGCAGCGTTGTCGGGGCACGTGTTGGCGGTACAGGACAACAATGTGCAGTAGCCATTCGGCTGGGACGTGTCACAGATACGGGTGCCCTGGACGGAGCAATCGGTCGACAGCGCGCAGTGGTCGCCGATCACCGGACTGCAGCCACAAAGAATGGCGCAAGCGCACGACGCGGCGATCGCAAGCGCGACCGTGGCCGCCAATCGAGTTTCAAAGAGGAAATGGCCCATTCCGGCGGAGGATTGGGACCCTAGCCGCGCGCGCCGCCGCGGCGCAAGGCCACGCGCGCCCGTGCCGGAAGAAAGGAGGCACGGGTTTGACATCGCCCCGACCGTTACCTAGGTTGCAAGCGCTGTCCCGAGGATTGGCCCAGCAACCATGTCCACGTACATCACATCCGATTGCATCAACTGCGGCGCCTGCGAGCCGGAGTGCCCGAACGAAGCCATCAGCGAAGGGGACGAGATCTACGTCATCGACCCTGAGCTCTGCACCGAGTGTGTGGGCTTCTACGATCACGAGGCTTGTCAGGCCGTGTGCCCAGTCGAGTGTTGTATTCCCGATCCGAACCACCGCGAAGACGAGACACTGCTGGTTGAGCGAGCGGCTCGCCTTCACCCGGAAGACGACGAGCTGAAGAAGCGCGTCGCGAGTGGGGAGTTTCCGTCGCGCTTCCGAAAATGATGGAAGAAGATGCGGAAGGACCACGACGCAGTCTTCCGCCTTCGGTGCCACCCTCGCTACATTCCGTTCGATTCCTTTCGGCCCTGGTAGCCACGGGCTGCGGCGGCGGGCTTCCTCTCCTGCACCCCGCACAAACGCTCGACGCCGGCGACGTGAGACTGGCGACCGGGCTCAGTGCCTCGGCTTCGGTGGGAGAGCTCGCGCAAGCGGTACGGGCCGCCTCGAGCGAGACCCAGACGAGCTCGAGCGGTAGCCGGCCGGCCGGGCGCGATGAAGCTTATGCGAAAGGAGCGCTGGTCGAAGCATCCGTTGCGCCGGGCCTTGCGCCATTCGTCGCCGCGCGCGTTGGAATAGGCAACCATATAGAAGGTGGACTGACGTACACGGGCCGCGCTGTGCGCGCGGACGTCCGGCGTTCGTTCGAGCTGTCTCGGCATTGGTCGCTGTCGGCAGGTGCCGGGGGCGCCGCCGCACTGGGTGGCAGTCAAGGAGAGGCGCTGCCCGACGTTGCTCTCGCGAGGCTTCACGGCTGGGGTGCAGACGTTCCGGTTCTGGTCGGGTACGCGAGCGACGCGGATCTGTACCGGGTGTGGGCGGGCGGTCGCGCCGGCTGGGAGCACGTAGATGTCGAAGAGGCGGCTAGCGGATCGAACGCGTCGGCGTTTGGCACGTCACCCGTTTCATTGTCTGCGACTCGACTCTGGGGAGGCGGCCTCGTGGGTCTCGCAGTTGGCTTTCGTCATGTTCATCTCGCGATGGAAATCGACTTCTCCTACGCAAGCATTACGGGCACATATGCCGGTACGCGTGCGGCGGTCGCTGGTCTCACGCTCGCTCCGGCAAGTTCTGTCTGGTGGGTTTTTTGACGACGCCGGCGCTCGCTCATAGGGCATGAAACGCCCATGCTACTCTGCGACGATGGCTGTCGGACGAGGCGCGGCTGGCTTGACGCTGGCGGCGGCGTACCTGGCCACGGGATGCTCGAGGCGCGCGAATCCCGACGATGAGCCGCTGCGGGTGGCGGCCGCGGCCGACCTATCGTTCGCGTTCGAGGAGATCGGTGCCGCGTTCGAGAAGGCAACCGGGCGCAAGGTGGTCTTCTCGTTCGGTTCGACGGGACTTCTCGAGAAGCAAATCGCGGAGGGAGCTCCATTCGACGTATTCGCGGCAGCGGACGTCTCGTTTGCGGACGATGCCGTGGAAGCAGGCGCTTGTCTGGCGGATTCGAAATTCCTTTACGCCACCGGAAGGGTGGTCCTCTTTCCCGCTCCTGGCAGCGCGTTCGTCCCGCGGAACATCTCGGACCTGACAGACGCGCGCGTCACCAAGATCGCGATAGCGAACCCGAAGCACGCGCCCTACGGGCGGGCTGCGAAGCAAGCGATCGTGCGTGCGGGTCTATGGCCGGAGGTGCAGTCGAAAATGGTGTACGGCGACAACGTTCAGCAGACGCTTCAATTCGCGCAATCGGGGAACGCCGAAGTCGCCATCGTGGCGCTTTCACTTGCCGTGGCGACGCCGGGCGACTGGACGCCCATTGCTGCCGATCTTCATGACCCGATCGATCAGGCGCTCGTCGTATGCGCTCGAGGCAAGGCGGGCGCCACGTTGGGTCGACGGTTCGCTGCTTATGTAGGGTCGGTCGAGGGACGCTCCGTCATGCATAGGTACGGCTTCTCGCTCCCCAACGAGTCGATGTCGGACGCGAAACGCGGTAACACCAAGCCGTAAGTTTGCTGTGGTCGCCGCTCGTCCTATCGCTTGAGATTGCAACGCTGGCGACAGCGATCGCCGCAATTTTCGGTATCGGCATGGCGACGGTGTTGGCCAACGGACGCTTTCCCGGGCGTGATTGGGTCGACGGTATCCTCACCGCGCCGATTGTTTTGCCGCCGACGGTGCTTGGGTATTATTTGCTCGTTGTCCTGGGACGCAGAAGTTGGGTGGGCCAGGCGTTCGAGGCAACTTTTGGGTCATCGATCGTGTTCACACGAAAAGGTGCGCTCGTCGCTGCGACGATTGGCGCGCTTCCGCTCGTCGTGAAGACTGCTCGCGCAGCCCTCGAAGGGGTCGATGCGTCACTGGTGCGCGCGGCGCGCACGCTCGGCGCGGGGCCGGCGGGGGCATTCTTCACGGTGCAACTTCCTCTTGCCACGCGTGGCGTGACTGCCGGGCTGATGCTCGCATTCGCCCGATCGCTCGGCGACTTCGGCGTAACGCTGATGGTCGCTGGCGACATCCCCGGCGAGACACGGACCGCGTCCTTGGCGATTTACGACGCCATCCTGGAGCATCGCGATGCCGACGCCATTGGAATGGTCGTGACGCTCACGGCCATCGCGATCGCGATCCTGTACGCGGTTGCGAAGCTGACCGGGTCACGCGATACCCGGTGACGCCAATCGTCAGGAGAGCGTTAGAAGATGAAAAACGACGAAAGCTGCAGACGGTGATTCGTGGCGTGAAGACCATCCGCATACATCGTATTGAAATTGGCGTATTCAAGACCGATTCGCAGCGCACCGACGGGGTCGACGAATACGTTCGCGTCGAACCAGTCCTCGGCTTTCGTGACTTTTCCGGCCGGGCCGTAAAGATCGATGTTGTTCGATTCCAGGTGCGAGTAGTTGCCGGAGATCCATAGCTTGCCGTTCAAGACGGGCAGATAGTACTGGGCCCCCACGAGGTACGTCGTCCACTGGACGCCGTGCAGGTTCCCGTTCGCGTCATACGTGACGATGCCATTGTCGATGTTCGCGGCGAATGCGCTCGATGAGGTCATGCCGGTCGCGGGTAGCGCGGGAAAATTGCTTCCCCCCGTCAGGCCCGTGAACATGTCGGCAAAGCCGTAGCCGGTGGCAAACTCTCCCTGGATCGACAGCGAGTTGCCACTCTTGTCCTTCGTTCCCGGTGCCAACGGGACGAAGCCATCGACGGCAAAGGCGCTCATCGTGAGGTCGTTCGTGTATTTCGGACTGGCGCTCCACTGGTCGACGCGGACGCGGCGCACGAGTCCGCTCGCTGCGACGGACAGCGGGGAAGTCTGCGTGCCAGTCGAACCCACCGTTTGCATGCCAGTCCACGTGTCGAGCGCGAGGCGGATCCCCCCCTCGCCGTCGGGCAGGCCCGCATCGCGTTGAACCGGGCGCGCCGCGGCAACCGCAATCTCGAGCGTCAGCGGTCTCGCTTTGATGGTCTTGCTGATCCGAATCTGCGGGGTGCGCGCGTACAGCTCACCGGGAACGCCCTGCAGCTCGACAGTGTTCGGGTTGTAGGCGCTCTGCCAACCGAAGAGCTGCCAGTACTGCCCTATGAGGACATCGACCACCGGCGTTTCGACCTTCATGTTCATATGGCGAATGCGAAACGTCGGATTGGTGAAGAACGCCCCCTCGCTTCCCTGGTAAGGCTGGGCCACCCCGACCGGGAGCTGGGTTCCAAGAAAATCCATTTCGAGCAGCGCGCTGGTGCGCACATGAAACGCCTCGGGCGCTTTGATCCGAAAACCGATTCGCGAATTCCGAGCTCCAAAAGTAAAGCGGGAATTGTCACCACTCGGCGAAGAGGGGCGCGCGACTTGCGCGTTGCCCGCGAGGTCATTGAAGCTGCGTGTCGAGTCCCAAATCGAGTCGGCTTCGACGAAACCGAACAGCGTCGTTGCCCACTTGCCCACGACGATTGTTCCCTCCTCGGGAGCGCGCAACCCCGCCGTCTCGGAGATCTGGCGGATCGCACCCTCGTACTCTGCTTGAGTGATCAGCTCCTTGTCGCGCATCAGGCGAAGCGACGTCACCTCGATGATGGATCGAGGCCGTGCGGGTGCGCCTGCGCTGGTGGCTGCGGGCCGCGACTCGGGAGTCGCAACCGGCGGAGCAGCGGGCGGCTCGGGCGGAGGGAGCAGCGGCGGCGGACCACCGGCTTGCGTCTTGTCCGAGGGTGGCGGGAGGAGGAGTGGAGGGGGCGGCGCATCCTGCGCGAACGCAACCGTTCGCGCTGATGAGGGGATCAGGCAGAGGACCACGGTGAGGGCTCTCTTCACTCGGACCACATCTAGTTTGCGGGCGCCCGGGCGGAGCGACGATCGTGTGACGATTCTGGGACATGCAGAGGTGGGCGCGTGGGGCGGCTGCCGGCGGCACCTTTTCGACGCAATAGACGGGTGCTCTAGTCCTTCCTGGGTGAACGCCGTATATTGCGGCCGATGCAGGGAGAATCGAGACGGGCCGGCGCCTCCGGCGATGGGGGGGGCAGCGTCGACGAAGGGGAAGCCGAACCGCAAAGCCGAGCGAGCAGTTCGGGTGCATCCTCTGTAGAAACCCCCTCGGAAGAGGCAGAGGCCCCCCCCTCCGCGTCGGCCGGTTCGTCGGATCCGCTGAGCGCAGCGCGCGCCGAGGCGGCGCGACTGAAGGACGCGTGGCTACGGTCGGCCGCTGATTTCGACAACTTCCGCAAGCGAACGCGACGCGAGATCGAGGATGCGCGGCGCGCGGGACGCGAGGATCTACTTCGGGCTTTGTTGCCCGTCTTCGACAACCTGGAGCGCGCCATCCAAAGCGCGAAGCGCGCGGCGGACGTCAAGGCCGTGGCGGATGGGCTGTCGCTGGTGCAGAAGCAATTCGCGGAGGCACTCGGGCGAGAAGGAATTACGCGAGTCCCTACGGTCGGACACCCGTTCGATCCCAGCGTTCATGAGGCCATACAGCAGGTGGAAACGACGGACCACGCCCCTGGCACGGTGATCGCCGAGGTGCAGCCGGGCTACATGCAGGGGGAGCGACTCGTACGCGCCGCGTTGGTGATCGTGGCGAAACCAAAAATGGCCGATGGCGGCCCCGCCGGTTCCGCTGAGCCGGCGAGCTGACGCGCAGAGCGGCGATGGGAAAAATCATCGGGATCGACTTGGGCACGACGAACTCTTGCGTCGCGGTCGCTGAGACCAGCGCGAGCGGCAAGATCGACGTTCGCATCATTCCCAACGCGGAGGGAGCCCGGACGACGCCCTCGGTCGTTGGCTTCACGGCAGGTGGCGAGCGTGTGGTGGGTCAGGCCGCAAAGCGCCAGGCCGTGACCAACGCGACGAACACCATCTACGCGGTCAAGCGCTTGATGGGACAGAAATACGCTCACGCAGAGGTCAGCAAGCAGGCAACCACGAGTTCGTACCGTATCCTCCAGGCACCCAACGGAGATGCCTGGGTACAGGCCGGCGGCACCGATATGTCCCCACCTGAGGTGAGCGCCATCATCTTGGCGAAGATGCGGGAGGTCGCGGAGGCATTCCTCGGTGAAAAAATCACCGAGGCGGTCGTCACGGTTCCGGCGTACTTCGACGATGCCCAACGGCAGGCGACGAAGGACGCTGGCAGAATCGCGGGGCTGGAGGTCAAGCGAATCATCAACGAGCCGACCGCGGCGGCCCTGGCTTACGGCTTGGACAAAAAAGACGCCGAGCGTATTGCGATTTACGATCTCGGGGGAGGGACCTTCGACATCTCGATCCTCGAAATCCGCGGCGGCGTATTCAGCGTGAAATCCACCAATGGGGACACGCACCTCGGCGGAGAGGACTTCGACCGACGCATCATCGATAGTCTGGCCGATCGCTTTCAGAAAGAGCACCAGGTCGACCTGCGAGCGGACAAGCTTGCGCTGCAGCGCCTCAAGGAAGCCGCGGAAAAGGCCAAGCACGAACTCTCTTCGTCGCTCGAAACGGAGCTCAACCTGCCATTCCTCGCGCAGAGCGCAAGCGCAGAACCGCTGCACATCGTCAAAACGATGACGCGCACGGAGCTCGAGTTACTCACGTCGGATCTTGTCGAAAAGACGCTCGAGCCCTGCCAGAGAGCACTCGCCGACGCAAAGCTGACTCCAGCAGACATTCACAACGTCATTCTCGTCGGCGGGATGACGAGGATGCCGGCCGTACAGAAGGCGGTGAAGCAATTCTTCGGCAAGGACCCCCACAAGGGAGTCAACCCCGACGAGGTCGTCGCGGCCGGCGCGGCTCTCCAGGGCGCCGCGCTCGGCGACGAAAAAGTCGAAGTACTCCTCCTCGACGTGACGCCGCTGTCGCTCGGGGTCGAGACGGGGGGCGGTGTCTTCACTGTGCTCATCCCCCGCAACACGACGGTGCCCACTGAAAAAAGCGAGATCTTTACGACGAGTGTCGACAATCAAACGTTCGTCCCCGTGCACGTCCTTCAGGGTGAGCGCAAAATGTCGGCGGACAATCGCAGCCTCTCGCACTTCGAGCTGACCGGTATTCCGCCCGCGCCGAGGGGTGTGCCGAAAATCCAAGTTGCCTTTCGGATCGACGCCGACGGGATCGTGAGCGTCGAGGCCAAGGACCTCGGCACCGGAAAAGTGCAATCCATCACGGTCAAGGCGACGAGCGGCCTCTCCCAGGAAGAGGTGGACAAGCTCGTGCTCGAGGCAGGCAAGTTCAAATACGCCGACGAGCTCAGACGCGAACTCGCGGAGCTCCGCAATCAGGCCGAGACGCTGCTGTACACGACCGAGGCAGCCCTGGATGGGTACGCCGATCTCGTCGACGCTCAAATGCTGGACGACACGCGTACCCTGGCAGGCGAGCTGCGGTCACTGCTCGAAACGCAAGCGGACCTCGCGCGAATCCGAGACGCGTACCAGAAGCTCGAGACGATGACGTTCTCGATTGCCGAAAAGATGTACGGCGACACCGGCGAAACCAGCGCGACGTAACCGCTACTCGCTCACCCCCGTCGGCATCGTCTGGACCGTGCCCGGGCAGCGACGTCCCCCAGAGAACTACTGGATGAGATCCTTGAGTGCCTTGAGCGCGGTCGCGCGAACCTTCTTCTGCGCGGGCTTCCCTTTGATGGTGATCGGTTGCTTGGTGAACGGGTTGATGCCGGGCCGATCCTTGGTCGCCGGCTTCTTGATGGAGCGCAACTTGAGTAGACCGGGAACCACGAACTCACCGTTCGGTTTGCGCAACTCCTTCTTGATCAGTTCTGTCAGACCGTCGAACACGCGGCCGACGCTCTTCTTGTCGAGCTCCGCCAACTCCGCGATCTCGGCAATGACTTGCCCCTTCGTCAAACGCTTTGCAGACATTTCGATTCCTCCTCTCGACTCCAATTTCGACCGAATTCTTTTAGGCTGTTCTTCCGCCCCTCTCGACGTTGGCCCTTGTGCCGAAACGCTCCGGGCGGCGATGCAGCAGCCACCAACGCGCGTTCGACGCGAGAACGACTAGCATCCTGATTTCGCGTTCCGCAAGGGAAAAACAGCCTGTCTTGCCGAGTGGCACCCGCCGCCGCCCTCCATGCAAATGCTGGCCCTCCATCGACAGCGACGAACCCGCCCTCATGAAGAGAGAGGGTTTCGTCGACGGCTCTCAGGCGGCCGTCGACGACACCGACAGGCTCGTCACCAGCAGCGGTGGCCTTGTCAGCAGCTCCAAGCGCGGCCGCGGCGGCAGCGATGTGGGCGCCTGCAGCAGTGAGGCTCTTGTCTGCAGCTGTGAAGCCCCCGTCAGTCGCGGCGAGGACCCTGTCAGTCGCAGCG
>JALYHX010000276.1 GCA_030776305.1 Myxococcota bacterium | reverse complement strand
GCGCAGATGAGTCTTCGATCCTAGGGTATGGATCGGGCGGTCCAATGGTGCCCCCGTCACGCTCACGACGAACCAGCCTTTCAATGCCGGCCCGCATTGCGTGTTGGTCGAAGCCGCGTTCGACCCGCGTGCGTACGGAACGGGCTCGTTGCCCGCATCCCACGTGCACCCGTACACCCTCGTGGTGACCCAGTAGGGGCGACCACGGGACCGTCGCCGCGCCCGGAGGTCGTGGCCAGCTACTCGGGGTGCGGACGGCGATCTTCTCGAAGGTCGGTGTCACGGGCACGACGACGAAACGCACGCGAAGTCGTCGCATCCCTCACGAGCACCCGAAATCGACAGGAGAGGACTGGCCCCGGACACCCCCGCATCGTCCGGGCCATGCACGTCCCGTCACGCTTCAGCGGAAATCAGCCGATGAGGGCCGGGCACGGTGCTCGCTGAGACCTGCCACCAGCATGCTCGCAACTGCGCTCGGCGCTACCCTCGTCGGGCTTCAAGCCCATCTCGTTCGTGTCGAAGTCGAGGCGATGCGTGGGCCTCCGTTCTTCGAGCTGGTCGGGCTCGCGGAAGCGGCGGTCCGCGAAAGTCGGGTTCGAGTCAAAAGCGCGCTCGCTCAAGTCGGTGTCGACATCGCGCAATGCCGCATCGTCGTGAATCTCGCGCCGGCCGATGTGAAAAAAACCGGCAGCGGTTTCGATCTCGCGATCGCAGCAGCCGCATTGGGCGCGCTCGGTGCCGTGTCCCGCGATGCGCTGGCGGGGGTGTTGTTCGTCGGTGAGCTATCGCTCGAGGGCACGGTCCAACCCCTGCGCGGCGTTCTGCCACAACTCATTGGTGCGAGAGCACGGAGGGTCAAGCGCGCCATCGTTCCCCGCGCCAATGCGGCAGAAGCCGCGCTCGTCGAGGGGGTCGTCGTTCAGTCCGTGGGCTCACTCCGCGAGCTCGTCGATTCGTTGCTTGGGCGCTGTGAGCTACCCCGCGCGGAGCGAGGCTCTGAGCCTGAGACCGAGGTTCTTCTCGACGACCTGGCGGACGTGCGCGGACAAGTAGGCGCGCGACGAGCACTCGAAATAGCGGCCGCGGGCAACCATAACCTTCTCATGATTGGTCCCCCGGGCGCGGGCAAGACGATGCTTGCACGTCGTTTGCCCGGTCTTCTGCCCCCCCTGTCGACCGAAGAAGCTCTCGAAGTGACCGCCGTGCACAGCGTCGCAGGGCTCTTGTCGGCGTCGCGCGGGCTCTCCCGTGCGCGGCCATTCCGTTCTCCGCACCATACCGTGAGCGAGGTAGGGCTCGTCGGGGGAGGGGATGGACCACGTCCGGGCGAGGTAAGCCTCGCGCACCACGGGGTGCTGTTTCTCGACGAACTCGCCGAGTTTCGACGATCCGCGCTCGAGGCGCTGCGTCAGCCACTCGAGGAGGGGTTCGTGACGATCTCTCGAGCGCAGGCGAAGGAAATGTTCCCCGCGCGTTTGCTGCTCGTGTGCGCGATGAACCCGTGCGCTTGCGGCTGGCTGGGTGACGGGAGCGGGCGGTGCGTGTGCTCCCGCGAAAGGGTTCGCGCCTATCGCGCCAAGATGAGTGGGCCTCTACTCGATCGGATCGACGTGCACGTCGTGCTTCCGCCTGTCGAAGTGCGGGCTCTGCAAGGGGCCATCCGCGGCGAAGCGAGCGCGCCCGTTCGTTCACGCGTCGAACAGGCGAGAGCGGTGCAGAGACAACGGAGCGAACGAGGCGACGTCGTGGCAGTCACGAACGCGTCGCTGGCGCCGCGCGACCTGGAGAGAGTCGCCGGTCTTTGCTGCGCCGGGGCGCGATTGCTCGCGGCTGCAGTCGAGCGGCTCTGCCTCTCCGCACGCGCGTACGGCAAGGTGCTGCGCGTAGCGAGAACGATTGCGGATCTCGAGGGGTCGGACGCCGTGCGCCCTGCCCACGTGGCCGAGGCGATCAGCCTGCGCGTGCTCGATCGCGGGCCCCTGTCCGCCGCTGCGTAGCGGCCGGAAGCCATCACCTGCGAGCTCTTGATCATTCGCGTCTTACGTAAACCATCCACAAGGAGACGGACCGATGTTCGAACAGATTACGGACAAGTTGCGAGCCCTCAAGGGAGTCATCGTGGCCGTGGAGAAGCAATTCGGCAAAGGGGCGGTGATGACGCTCGGCGACGAAGAGGACCCCGAGCCGGTGGCGACGATCTCGACGGGCTCTCTTTCGCTCAATCTCGCGACCGGCGTGGGTGGCTATCCGCGTGGTCGCGTGGTCGAGATTTACGGGCCCGAGTCGAGCGGAAAGACGACTCTCGCGCTGCACGCGATTGCAGAAGCACAGAAGATGGGAGGAGTGGCCGCTTTCATCGACGCTGAGCATGCACTCGATGTCGCGTATGCACGGGTCATTGGTGTTGCAACCGAAAAGCTCCTGATCTCCCAACCCGACACGGGCGAGCAAGCCCTCGACATCACCGAAATGCTCGTTCGGTCCGGTGCGGTCGACATCGTGGTCATCGACTCCGTTGCAGCACTCACGCCGAAGGCCGAGCTCGAGGGCGAGATGGGCGACGCTCATATGGGACTTCAGGCGCGCCTCATGAGCCAGGCGCTGCGCAAGCTCACAGCCGCAGCACACCGCAGTGACACGACGCTCATGTTTCTGAATCAGCTCCGGCACAAGATCGGCGTCACTTTCGGCTCTCCGGAAACGACGACTGGTGGCAATGCGCTCAAGTTTTACACTTCGATGCGCTTCGACGTTCGCCGCATCGGCCAAGTCAAAGTGGGCGATGATCCAGTTGGGGGTCGGACGCGAGTCAAGATCGCGAAGAACAAATGTGCTCCCCCATTTCAAGAGGCCGAGTTCGAAATCCGATGGGGGACGGGGATCGACGGCCTGACCGAGCTACTCGACCTCGGGCAATCACGCGGGCTCATCGACAAGGCCGGCAACCACTTGTCCTTTGCAGGGTCGCCGCTTGGAAACGGCCGCGAGCGGTCGCGCGACACCTTGGCTGCAGCCCCCGACTTGCAGACGACCTTGCGTCAGGCGATCCTCGCCGCAGGCCCACTTCGGCCGGGCCGCCGCTCGGAGGGGGACGCATGAGAGAAGGCAACGGAGTGACACCGAGGGCGGTTCGCTAACACTACTGTCGCACCTATCGGTGCGAGCGCTTCGCGCCCGCCGCTTCGCGGCGGCAGGAGTGCTAGACGAATCTCAAGGGGGCGCGCCCGCCCCCTGTCGTTCGCTTCGCGAACGATTCACCCCTGCGCGCGACCGCTCCCGCGGCCGCGTTGCCACGACTGCCGCAGCACGAGCTGCGACAGTAGTGCCAAGCGCGTTCCGTGCGGTACTCTGGGACTGCGTGAGCACTCCTCGCCGTCCCCTGCCTCCGACATCGCCCGTTCCCCCAGCCGCACGAACGTCCCCTTCTCCGCTGGAGCCGGCACCGCTGGGCGCTCCGCCTTCGTCTCCGGGCACCGGCGTCTCGGGCACGCTCGTGGAGTTCGATATCCCTGGGACCACTCAGAAGCCGGCCTCGGTTTTTCCGCCGGCTCCCGAGGGGCCCCCCACGATGC
>JALYHX010000275.1 GCA_030776305.1 Myxococcota bacterium | reverse complement strand
CCTCGGGGGAGCGTCTCTTGAGGCGACCGGAGCGCGTCACGCTTGCTGACGCCGTACTGTCGTCAGGCGCTACGTTCGGGCGCCCCGGTCCCCGCCGAGCACCGACGCCCGCCTCAGCAAGAAGATCGTCGAGACGGGCACCCCGTATGGAATCGAGGACGCCGGCAACAAAGGTGGAGGCCAGACCGTCGAGGGTTGTTCGCAGGGAGGACATGGGTCGCCATCTGAGCGCGGCAGGGGATCGACGGTCAACGAAAGTTTGATCTCACGGCCGGCTAGCGGCACATGAACTACGGCCGCGCCTTAGGGTCGGCCCGGCTGCTCACGCTACGAGATGACCAGGCGCTTGCCCATGCTCACGCGCTGCTCGACCAGGTACCCCAAGCGCCGATAGAAGGCGACGACCCCCCGATTGGGGACTCGCACCTGAAGGTTCAATTTGGGACAACCGCGAGCCACGAGCGCATCCTCCACGCGCCGGACGAGCGCGCTTCCGATGCCGGAACGTTGCATGTCCGGTCGGACGGCAACCGCATAAAGCCAACCGCGATGCCCGTCGAATCCGCCCATGGCGGTGCCGACGACGGCAGCATCGATCACCGCAACAAAGAACAGCTCTCGCTGCGTCGCGAGCTTCTTGGTGATGACCAAATGGGGGTCATTCCAGGGCGCTGGATCGGAAAACACTGTGTTCCAAATAGCGACGACGGCTTCCTCATCCGCGTCCTGATACGGACGGAGTTGCAGCTTTTCATCCATCCTTCCACCTCGTGCCCTAGCAGGAATCCTCCGCTGCTCGCTGCATCACCTTCCCGCTCGCCCATCGCAACCAACACATGCCACATCTGCTTGATGTGTTGCAGCGTCTCGTCGGGAGTTCCCCAATCGTTCCACGCTTTCGGGTCACGGTGTAGCGACTCTGCTGCGCGGCCCACGACGACGGCATCAGGCTCGCCGCGCACGCGCGCGAAATCTCGACCCATCCGCGCGACGAGCGGGACCATGCGAGGACCACGAAAGTCCGCAGGCACGCGATCGATCGCGATGATTCGGTCGCGGTGGTGCTTGCGCCCCGCGCGCGGGTATTTAAGGCCAAGGCCGGAAGCGCGGTGGTTGACGCGCGGCGCCTGACTCGCTCGACCTTGTGAAATGGCATAAGCCTCTGCAGCCGCACGCAGGTGTGGTTGCGCCGATTCGCGCACACGACGGCCGAGGTCGTTGGTCGCGCGAATGCGTTCATTGTCGCTGCGCTCCTTGACGAGGTCGGCGATGAGTTCAGGGGCACATCCCGTTCGTGCAAGTGCCGTTGCAGCAGCCGAAGCCTGGTGCGGTGCCACACCCCTGTCCCGAGGCCGCGCAGCAGGCGGGCGGGGTCCCCGCGCAATTGGTGACGAAGCACCCTTCATCTACTCCTCCCTGCACGCATCCCTGACAGTACGACGAGGCCGATGTCAGGCAGTTTTGTTCGCATTGCCCGTCATTGGCACCGCAGGCGCAGAAGCACTTGTAGTAGCTGACGCACGTCGACTGGCACTTCGCCTGGCAGCGGTTGAAGCACTGCAGGCAGGCGGCCGAGGGGTTGGGCGGCGGCGAGCTCTGAATCAGCGCGAGCTGCCCGGTCGGGCACCCTGGGCCCGTGAGGTTGACTCCGTAGAACGAGCCGTCGCTTGCATCCGCGGCGCCTGCCTCTGCCGCCGCAGCGATGGCCGCGGCGTTCTGGCACGTTCCGTTCACCGTGCCGGAGATGTCAACCGGGATGGTCCCGCCGTCGGGCCCGGGCGTCGTCCCGTGCTCGACCGCGGCCTCCGAGAACGTGGCGCTGTTGCCGCTCACGGTGAACGAAAAGGACGTGATGGTGAACGAGTCGCATGTCTCGTTTGTGGCCACGGTGGCCGTTGTTTCTGCGACGGACCACGTGAGGGTGCACGACGCGGACGGGAGCGACATCGTCGACGACGACAGGGTGCCGCCGTCGTTGACGGTGAAATCAAACATCGCGGTACCCGTGTATCCGCTGTTCGTCATGTACGGGCAGGTCCACGTGCCCGCGAACGGGTTGGCGGGGGTGGAAGTCGCGCCGTTGCCGCCCGAGGTCGATGTCGAGCAAGCCGCGCCGAGGCCGGCCAAAAGGGCGGCCGACAAGACGCATCGCGGCGCCACTCCGGTCATCACGACGACGAGGCTCGCGCATCAGGGGTACGCCCGCAAGGGCTCAAGGTGTCTCGCTCTCGGGCTTCCTCACGTACCCCGGACAAGTCAGCACGGGCAGTGGAGGATACTTGGGGAAGTGTGGATCTCGCTCGTGGAGGAGGCAGAGGCGGAACACCGAGCCGCGTGCCGAGGAGGTTTGCTTGCAGTGCACGCAGCGCTCGCAGAGTCCGGCGTTCGGGATATCCACGGTTGGGATCCGATCCATAGAAGGCGCAGGCGCGTTGCGTCGAGGACTTCCCCTCATAGGATTCGGATGATGTTCGGCGGCATTGCATGCCGCCGGGTCCTCTCGCGCACGGCCGCCCGGACCGTGTGAATAAATCGCCCGGTAGGGGCAGCCCGTTCGAGCGCGAGAATGACGCGCGGCGGGAGAACCTCCACGAGGGACCTCGAGCGGGTCACCCACTTGGCCACGCCTCCCAAGGGGGTTCCGATGCGCAGCACGCGCAGACTGCCCGGCTCGGCCACCAGGCTGACGCTCCACCGACCATAGTAGGCGTCGTCGAAACTCCGCCCCCGGTGATCCAGCCATCCGAGAATCATTACCTCGCGCAATACGGACTTCCGCAGGCAAGCCCTCAGCTCGTCGGCTTGTGGGCCCTTCAGCCAGGACCAGACCCGCTCGGCAGCGACTGGAGCGAGCGCGCGGGCTCGGCGTTCCCGCTTTCCCTCCTGGGCAATCTCGCGCCGGCGCTTCTCGCGTTTTTAGGCGCTCGCGCTCTTGCCACTGGGCTTCCGCTCGTTTCGCCTTCTCGAACAGGCGCCTAAGGCTCTTGGAAATCGTCGGCGTCGTTCCCTCCTCGGGCTGGCTTTGGCACCGTGCCGTGATGGGCCGGTTGCCGCCAGATCCCCTCGCGCCGCTCGGGATGCGAATCGTGTCTCCACAGTAAGACGAGCTCTCGCGCTTGCGTATTCATCAACGTGTCCTTGGACGGCGTCCCACCGCAGGTCGTGTGTTACGACGCGCTCCAGTGAGACTCTCCGCAGCGGCGATAATCGTCCGTTCCGCAGCCTGCGCGCGCCAGACCCAGAGAGGCTTGCCCGTCGTGCCCTCGGCGAAATCCGACGGGAACCCGGCC
>JALYHX010000274.1 GCA_030776305.1 Myxococcota bacterium | reverse complement strand
ATCTGGAACAGGCGCAGCGCAAGGTGATGCAGCAGACCGAGGATCACAGGGCGCGTGCATCTCTCGCGCTCGCCTTTGGCACACGGTGGGTCATCTGGCACCAGAATGTCGAAATCGGGGCCCGCTTTCTCGAAGAGGCTCTCAAACTGGAGCCGGACAACGAGGGAGCTTTCTTTTTCTTGCGCGAGGCGTACGGGAAAAAAGCGGGAGATTGGGATCGCGTTATTACCCTCGCGGAGGAAGCCGCGACGCGCGCCGAGGACGGCAACAACTCCTTCCTTCTCGCCCAAGCGGGAACGATTGCATGGCGCCAACTCGGAAATTTGATCCGCGCACGGAGTTCCTTCGAGCGTTTGAGCGCGGTCGCGCCGGAGCATCCGCAGCTTCGCGCCTTCGAAGCGCAAATCGGTGAGGCTGTGAAACCAGCCCGCAATTCGCCCGAGAACGGCGGGGGCATCCAGACGGCCCCTCCAAAGGCCGTGACGCCCAAAGCGCGCACTGAGGATGAAGACAAAGACCGGTCAACCGCTTCCAAGGTCGCGACACCGCCCCCGGCGCCCCCACCCGTCGAGCGTGTCGCTGATCCCGTGCGCTCTGCTCCGCCCGCGCCGCAGGTCGATACGGGCAAGATCGCCGAACTCAAGCAACAGGCAGAAAAGCAAGAAGGAGCAAAGCGATACAACGACTACGTCAGAACACTCCTTCAGCTCGCGTCGCTCGTGCCCGATCCTGCAGAGAAGGTGTCGCTCTACGTGCAGGCCGGAGAGCTGTACGTCACGAAGTTCGCCAATCAGGTCGAAGCGGTAAAGGCATATGAGGCGGTCCTCGCCATCGATCCGGACAACGTTCAGGCCGTCGAATATCTGAGACAGATGTACGAGAAGCGCCGTGACTGGGAAAAACTCCTCAGTCTGCAGCGCCGCGAAGCGGATCGCATGGATCCGGGCACCGGCCGGGCCGCGAAGTTTCTCGAGATTGCAAAGCTGGCTACGGAACGTGTGAAGAAGCCGGAGGTTTGCATCGACCTTTGGCGAGAGGTTCTTGCGAACGATGGGTCGAGCGTAGAAGCGTTGGTTGCTCTTGGCGGACTCTACGAGCGGGCGAAAGATTTCGAAAAACTCGCAACCGTGCTCGAGCGCCAGGCGGAAATTACCTTCGACACTGGCGCGAAGATTCAAGTCTTGACTAAGCTGGGGACGATTTACGGAGACCGTCTCAACAACGATGAGGGCGCCGTCACGGCGTGGCGCGAGCTCCTGACCCTCGATCCGAACGATCGTCGCGCGCAGGACGCTCTCAAGAAGAAGTACTTGTCGCTCGGACGATGGGACGACCTCGAAGTCTTCTATGCGGAGAGCGGCAAATGGGATGAATTCATTCGTATCCTCGAGCAGCAGGAGGCCAAGGAGGGCACCGCGCAGGCGAAGAGCTCACTCTTGTTCAAAATCGCCGAGCTCTGGGCGAACAAGAAGCAGAAGCGCGATCGCGCGGCGAAGGCCTACGAGAAAGTGCTGGAGCTGGACGCCGACAATCTTCAGGCGGCCGAGGCGCTCATCCCGATCTATGGCGCCGCCAACAACTCGAAGGCGCTCGCCAACGCGTTGGAGGTCAAGCTGGGTCATGAGCGCGACCTGACCGCGAGGATCGAGCTCTTCCGCGAAGTTGCCGTGCTTTACGAGGGAAGGGTCAAGGACCCGCAGAAGGCGTTCAATCGCTACTTGGGCGCCTTCGAGCTCGCGCCTGGCGACCCGCGGGCGAGCGAAGATCTCGAGCGAGTTGCGAGTGGCACTTCGCGATGGGACGAGGTCGTGGCGTCCTATCGCCGGGCGATCCAGGTGGGAGAGGCGAACGGCGACCGCGACGTTCCCGTCATGCTCCGGCTCAGGTTGGGGCAAGTTCTCGTCGAGAAGCTGCAGAAAGTGGACGAGGCGCTCGTCGTCTATCGAGCCGTTTACGACGCAGACCCCGACAATGTGGACGCAATTACTGCGTTGGAGAAGCTTTACCGGCAAACGGCAGGCTTCGGGGACCTCCTCCTGATCTACGACAAGAAGCGCGAACTTTCGACGACAGCGGATGAGCGCAAGGCGATTAATTACGAGATTGCCAGCCTTTATGAGAGCGAAATCAACGACGTCGACAAAGCGATTGAGACCTACGCGCAGGTCCTTGAGGACGATCCGGGCGATACACGTGCACTCGCGGCGCTGGACGTCCTCTATGGCCGACTCGGCCGATGGGATCAGTACGTCGATGTACTTCGACGACGGATCGATCTCGGTCTGGACGAGGTCCAGGTCGTCGATCTGAAATACCGTCTCGGACAGACGCTCGAAAGGCACCTTCGCGACGCCGCCGGTGCATTGGAAAACTACCGAGAAATTTTGTTCGTCGATCCGCGGCATGAGGAAGCCCGGCAAGCGCTCGAGGCGATGCTGAACAGCAATCTGCGGTCGGACGCAGCTTCCATTCTGGAGGCGATTTACGAGGAGCGTGGGGACTGGTTGAAGCTGATAGCGGTGCTCGAGATTCTCAGCGAAAGCGAGCGAGATCGCGAAAAGCGCGTCGCATTGAAGCGCAAGTCGGCTCGCATCGGTGCAGAGCGAGTGAACGACAGCCGGCAGGCGTTCGCGCTGCTGTCTTCGGCGCTCCGCGACGACCCGTCGCTGGCCGACACACGCAACGAAATTGAAAGGATCGCGCACGGATCCGGTGCGCAGCGCGAGCTCGTCGCCCTCTACGGAGAGCTTGCCGACGGCATGAGTGACGCCACACTGGCGCGCGACTATTGGCTGCGCATCGCGTCGATTGATGATCATCTCGGCGACATCGATCAGGCCGCGCGCGCTTACTACAAGGTATTGGGGTTCGATGCGGGGGATCGGGAGGCGCTTGCGGCGCTCGAACAACTCTTCACCCGCACGAGCCGTTGGGAAGACCTCATCGGCGTGGTCGAG
>JALYHX010000273.1 GCA_030776305.1 Myxococcota bacterium | reverse complement strand
CCCCGACGTACTGGCTCGAGTCGACAGGAGGCGAGCATGCCTCGCCGAGCGTTACGCCACCAGGCGGAGGGCTGCTCGCACAAGAGGGATGCCAGAGCGATGAATCGATGAACGGGATCCCCGTCGGCGGCGCCGCCTGACCCGACAGGTTCGCCTTGATTAGGTTCACGGCGTCGTTGCGGAGCGGCCTCGGTAAACCAGCTCCCGTCATCGTCAGGTTGTAGCTCTGCAGCGTCCCGCCGTTGTACTGGAGGTCGAAGTCCGAGTTGGCGGCGTACAGGACCTTGCCGTCGTCAGAGACGGCCAGGCCAATCGGGAAATAGAACGTGCTCGGGGGCGGGTCCGTTCCCGTGCCCGCCGAGTAGCAGGAAGGAATGGCGGCTCCGACGACGGCGGTGCCGAGCAGCAGCTGCCCCGCCCGCAAGAGAAGCCTCATGGGGCGCGGAGACTAGTCAGCACGCACGGCTGTGTCGAGATGTGGATGCGGTCTCCTTACCCGTCCTCGTCGCTTCAACCGATGCCGCTTGCCCTCAGGTCTATGATCACGACGCCACGGTCCCGATTGTCGTCTGGAGCTTGTGGCGCACGTGGCCCGGGACGTTCGAGGGGAATCTCGAGGCGGGGCTGCTCCTCCCGAGCGCGCTCCTCTTCCTCTCGTTCTCGCCGCCGGATCTGCTCGATGATGAACGGAGGCAGCATGGGATGGGGACCTTCCTCGACCACGGCACGGCTAACCGGATGCGCCCGGGAAGCGCACCCACGGGTGCGCTCTACTTTGCCGCTCTACTTTGCAAAATAGCAACGGGAGTGCCAGGGTCAAGAACACGACGAGTGGCCGCGAACACCTCTGCCCATCCTCTTTTTTCGCTCCTGGGTCGCATCTCTCCCGGCCTCCCCGACTTCGCGCGGCGGACTCGCGCCCCCGGCCCCGCGATTGCCGCAGCGTTTGTCGCCGTGCTGGTGGCGATCAAACCAGCTGTCACCCTTGCGACACCATTCAACCCCGACGGGCAAGATTGGGAAGGGCTTTCGCAGCTGGTCCGCATGGCCCAAAGCGAACTCGGGACGCAGCGCGTCGTGGCGACGTCGACCCTCACGCTCCACGATCTGCGGCGTGAGGATGGCATCATCCTGGTCCATCCCGAACGCGCGCTCGATCTCGACGAGCTTTCGGCGTTCATGCGCGCGGGCGGGCGCATCATCCTCTTCGACGACTACGGAACGGGCGACGGTTTGTTGGTGCGGTTCGGGATGCAGCGTGTCCCGCTGCCGTCGCGCCCGCTGCAAATGCTGCGTAACAAGCCGTCGTTGGCGATCGCGGAGCCGGCGAGCACGCACCCCACGGTGCACGACGTCGCGCACGTCGTGACCAATCACGCTACGGGCCTCGAGCACCATGCCCTATCGCCGCTGCTCATCGTGCACGGGGACGGCGAGCCGGATGTGGTGCTCGCGGTAGCCGGCGCGGTGGGTCACGGTCGCTTCATCGCGGTCGGCGACGCGTCGATCCCGATGAATACGATGATGCGCTATCCGGGCAACCGTGCGCTGTCGCGGGCGCTCGTCCGGTACGCGACCGACGATGACGTTTGGGGCAAGCGGGGCGGCACGCTGTACCTCCTCGCCAACGCATTCGAGACGACCGGCGCGTTCGGCGACGATTCGCCCGTCGCGGCCGCGGCAGGCGGGGCTCGGCGCACGTTGCTCGATGGACTCGACACGATGCGCCGCGAGGGAATGCCCCCTTGGGCCGCGTACACCGCGGCGCTCATGTTGGGTGTCGGGGTCATCGCGTGGACGAGCACCCGGGTCGGTCGTACCCACAAGGCGACCCCGCCGCGGTTCACACGCACCGTGCCACCCGTCGCCCACGGCGGAGTCGCTGGGCATGCAGCCGTCCTCGGAGCGCCCCACACGTCGCGCGTGCTCGTCATGCTGGAGTTGAAGAGCGCGCTCGAGGAGCAGCTCGCCACTCGTCTAGGGCTGGATCGAGCGCCTCCGCACGACGAGCTCGTCGCCAAGGCGCGGGCGGCGCGGTTGCTCGATGCGGACGACACGCTCTCGCTGTCGCGTTTGCTCGCCGAGTTGGGTCGCATCGAAGTGTTCTTCGCCCGACTCGCGCGGCCGAGGGAGCCCATCGGACGAATTCGCGACGCACAGGTCATCGCCATGGCGGCGCGCGTGCGTGAACTCCTCGATCACCTACCCGCTGGTTAGGCGCGTGTCTTCGAGTGACGGCCACGCCCAGGATGATAGAGGTTTGTCGTCCGCTCCCTCGCTTCGCGCGGCGTGCAGACGACTGCCCACGGCATGTTACAATGTGCCGTGACCGCCGCTGCCACGAACGACATCGCTGCAGCGCGCGAACGGATCGACGATTTGCGGCGCGAAGTGGCGCGCGTGTACATCGGGTCTTTGCGCCCGGTCGATACCATCATGGCCGCGCTCCTCGCGCGCGGGCACGCGTTGCTCGAAGGCGTTCCCGGTGTCGCGAAGACGACACTCGTCAAGGCGTTCGCGACGGCGCTCGGGTGCAGCGCGCGGCGTATCCAGTTCACGCCCGACCTGCTTCCAGCGGATATCACGGGTACGTACGTGCTCTCACCTCGCGACGGCACGTTCTCGCTCCGGGCCGGGCCCATCTTCGCGAACATCGTCCTCGCCGACGAGATCAATCGCGCGCCGGCAAAAACGCAGAGCGCTCTCCTCGAGGCGATGCAGGAACGGCAAGTGACCATCGAGGGGGATCGCTTCGAACTTCCGCTGCCGTTCCTCGTTCTCGCGACCCAGAATCCTATCGACCTCGAAGGAACCTACCCTCTTCCGGAGGCCCAGATTGACCGGTTCCTGGTGCGCGTGTCGATGGGCTATCCGGGGCCGCGCGACGAGGCTCACATGCTCAAGACGCACGGGGTAGACCCACCCGTTTGTCGGCCGGTGCTCGACCCAGTCAGCGTGGCGCAATTGCAGGCGACGGCGTTGCGCATCCACGTCGAGGATGATCTCTTCGACTATGCGGTGGCAATCACGACCTTCACGCGCGGCCACGCCGGCGTGGCGCTCGGTGCGAGCCCGCGCGCGACCCTCGGACTGATTCAGGCCGCGAAGGCATGGGCATTGATGGAAGGGCGTCCCTTCGTCACGCCCGACGACGTCCGCGCCGTCGCGCCGATGGTCCTCGCGCATCGGTTCGTGATGACATCGGACGCCGAGACGGAGCCCCGGGCGCGCGAGCGGGTGGTCGATGAAGCGCTGGCAAAGGTGAGCTTTCGACGAGGGATGAGAGCGGTCCCAAGCACATGAACATCGCGCGTGAGCGCCTGCGCGAGGACTCAACTACGCTGTCCGTCGATGCAATTGCACCCGACGCGCGCGACCCTGCACATCGCGACCGCCGGCGCCGCACTGATTGCGCTCGGCGCGGCGGCCCGTCTGGCGCCGGTGGTCGCGTTCGGCGGTGCCATGCTCCTAGCGGTTGCACTGGGTCGCGCGATTGCGCTCGTGTCGGTGACGAACCTTCGAGACGCGGGGTTCGAAATGGTATGGGCCGGTGCCACTCGCGTGCATCGCGTCGCGCGTGGAAGCAGCGTCGAGCTCGGAGCCGAGTTGCGTAATCGCAGCGGCGAGACGGTGCGCTGTGTGGGCGTGCGCCCCATCGGTTCGAGCATGTTCGACGTGGAGGTCCATCCGACCGGGATCGATTTGCCGCCGGGCGGTCGCGCGAGCCTGGCAGTGAGGGTGCATGCAAAACGGATCGGCCGCTGGGGAATGCACGGCCTCGCCCTGGAGGTGCGAGGGACGCACCTTGGCGGTGACGGGCTGTACGAGGTACCCCTGCTCTTCGCGAGCCCCCTGGGAATCGAAGTGGTGCCACGGTGCATTGCGGTGCTGAGTGACTCTCCGCGCGGAGGGCGCGCGCGCCGTGCGTCCGAGATGGGGCGCCCCGCGGCGTTTGCAGGAGAAGGTGACGAGCTGAGGGAGCTGAGGGAGCATGCACCGGGTGATCCCTTCAGGCGGATCGCATGGAAAGCCAGCGCCCGACGCGGCCGGCTGCTCGTCCGCGAGATGGAGCGAGACGACCGCGACGTCGTGTGGCTCGTGGTCGACGCCTCGGTCGAGCTCTTGGCGGGAATGCCAGGGACCGCTCCGCTCGACCGCGTCGTCGAGGCAGTCGCGGACCGCGCGACCCAGTGCCTCCGGCGTGGAGATCGCGTGGGCCTCGTCGTCGTCGCATCGCGGGTGCGGGCGTGGATCGCTCCGGACAGAGGCCCGGCGCAGGGGGCCGCGATTGCAGCGGCTCTCGGGAGCGCGACGAGCTGCGTCGACGCTGATCGCTCGGACCTCGACGAGAGCGAAGTGGCGAGGCGCGTTTCCGAGCACGCGCGGCCGCTCGACCCACAGGGATTGGCGGACCTGCGCCGCGGCGATTTGGATGCCCTCGCTCGACGCGCCGAGCAACTTCGCGCGCGGGCTCCATTCGCAGCGCCTCCAGCGTTCGCGGATACGACGCGGGAGCAAGCGCTCAGGGGCTACCTCGCCGCGTTCGGCATCGAATCGCCGCCCCGGTCCGAGGGCGAGCGGGACAGAACCGAGGCCACGCTGGCGCGTGTGCTCGAAAAACTCGCGACGCAGAGACCGCGTCCGAGCGTGTTACACGTGTGGGGGTTACCACCCACCAGGCCGCAGACGACCGCGAAGGCGATAGCGACGCTGAGGAGGCGTCGCACGGAACTTCGCTGGAGCGTTCCACCGCTGGACGCCGGGGTCGGATCGGACAGGCAGCGGCGCAGCGCGGTCGCGGACGTCGTAGACGACGCCGTGCGCGCGAGAGCACGGGCCATGGCGACACGCGGAGAACGCTTGCTGCGCCGGCTCGGCGTGCACGTGGTCGCATTCGGGATCGTGAGGCCGCCACCCCGCGCCGAAGTGTC
Organism: Myxococcota bacterium; assembly: GCA_030776305.1. Lineage (GTDB taxonomy): Bacteria > Myxococcota_A > Polyangia > Polyangiales > Polyangiaceae > Palsa-1150. The sequence goes on along the minus strand of JALYHX010000273.1, from coordinate 2,258 downwards.
GAACACGGCGGGGGAGCGTGCTTGATGGCCCGCGATCCCAGGGGCTTGCTGCGCGACGCAGGTCTTCGACCGAAGAAGAGCTTCGGACAAAACTTCTTGATCGCCGATCCCATCGCGCGTTCCATCGCAATCGCGTGCGTACCTGACGACGAGGTCGGCCGGGCGCGCGTCGTCGAAATCGGGGCCGGCACTGGGGTGCTCACGTGGCACTTGGCAGAGCGCGCTCGAACGCTCGTGGCCATCGAACGCGACCGCGACCTCGTGCCGGTGCTCGAGCGCGAGCTCGCGTCGAGCGGTGCGCGCGTCCTCGAGGCGGACGCGCAATCAGTCGCTCTTTCGCCGCTTCTCGGTGCCGAAGATCCCCAATCACCGCGCGTTCTCTGTGGCAATTTGCCGTACGCCATCACGGGACCCCTTCTGCGGCGCGCGGTCGAGCACGCGTCCTGCGTCGAGCGTGTCGTCTTCATGGTGCAGCGAGAAGTCGCCGATCGCCTCGCCGCGACGCCTGGTACCAAGAGCTGGGGGGCCCTCACGGTCTTCGTGCGGGCGGCTTACGACGTGCGCCGTGTGCTGCGCGTCCCTCCGAGCGCGTTCCATCCGCCACCCGAAGTGACGAGCGCGCTGGTGGAGCTCGTACCCGTGCGCCCTCCGCGCGCGACAGAGACGGAGACCTTTCGCGCGCTCGTGCGCTGCGCCTTCGCCGCGCGCCGAAAGATGTTGCGCAACGCATGGGCGGGCCTCGCACCCGATGCGGTCATGCTCGAGCGGGCGGCCGCAAAATCCGGGATCGCGCTGCAGGCGCGCGGCGAGACGCTCGACGTGGCCGCCTTCGCGCAGATGGCGCAGGCGCTGGATTCCGCCGACCTCGAGAATGCATCGAAGGCTATCGAGCGCCAGTGAGTCGCGTCAGCGCGGCTTGAGCATCGGCGCGGTCAGGCGAGCTGACCGGCGCAATCTCCAGGAAACGCCGATAATGGTCGGCTGCATCGAGTTTGCGGCCCGTCTTGCGCAACGCCTCGGCCGTCAAGAATTCGAGCGGCGCCATCCATCCTGGACGCTGCTCCGACTTCTCGATGGTCGTGGCGGCGGACATGAGAAGCGGCAGCGCTGCGCTGGCGTTTGCGCGCTCCATGAGCAGCTTGCCATATTTGTATCGCCAGTAAGGATGCCGGTCGGTGCTCGCCTGCCCGGCCACGTCGGTGTCCCCGGCGATGGCCTTCGCCCACTCCGCCATGGCGCTGCCTTCGTCGTTACGGTCCTCGTAGCACTCCGCGAGCGTGGCGTGCGCCTCGTAGCGTGACGGCCGCAGCTCGAGCGCGCGCTTTTCGTCTTTGATTGCGTCTTCGAACGCGCCCTGCATCCGCTCGAGCACGCCCTTCTGCCAGTACGTCTCCGCGTTGAGCGTGTCCAACGCCATCGCTCTGTCGATCTGGTCGCGCGCGAGCTCGAGTTGAGCGGGCGTTGCCTCGTTGGCCGCCCACGCAAGGTAGACATGAAATTCCGCGCGGTTCGGATCCAGGTCCACCGCGCGCTTCAAGTAGCGCAGCGCCTCCGCCTGTTGCTGCGATCCCTTCAACATGAGCGCGCGTCCCAGGTAATGGTGAGCCTCGGCGCTCGTCGGCCGCCCCTGGAGCACCTTACGCAGCATCGGGATGGCGTCGTCGGCGCGACCGATCGCGACGTACGCGCTGCCGACACGCAGTTGCAGATCCGGATCGTCAGGCGCACGCGCCAGCGCCGCCTTGAATTGATCGATCGCCTTCTCCACGTCACCGGACTCTTCGAAGAGCAGCCCGCGCTCGAGCGAGAGTCCGGGGTAGTCCTTGTCGACCGCCGCAACTTGGTCGAGCTCGCTGCCGGCTACGTCGAACTTGCGGATCCTGCGCAGTGTCACCGCAAGCCTAAAATGCGCCGCGACGTCCCGTGGATCCTTTGCAATCGCTGCCCTGTACTGCGCGACGGCGAGGTCGTGTTCTCCTTGCAGCTCGGCGACTTCGCCGAGCGCGCGATCGAGTGTCCCCGACGCGGCGAGCCTCTTCCTGGCGTCGTCCAGAACCGACTTGGCCTCCCCCAGCCTGCCGCGCGCCGACAGGAGCTCCGAGAGGCCGACGTACGCCAGCACCGCATCACGTTGAGACGGCGGGGCCATGGCCACCGCCGCGCGCAGATCCGTCTCCGCGGCGTCGTCGTTCCCGAGGTGTTGCTCCGCCTTGCCGAGCAAGAGGAGAATCTTCAGGCTCGTCGGGAAACTCTTGCGC
>JALYHX010000272.1 GCA_030776305.1 Myxococcota bacterium | reverse complement strand
GACGAAGGCACTTCTTTGACGCTCGCGGTACCTTTGCATGATGCCTGGCCACCTCATGCGGGCTTGCGTCATCGCCCTCTTCGTCGGCGCGCCCACGGTGCAAACGTCCAATCGTCGATGGAGGGACGATGAATTCCTGATCCCACGCGCTCTGACACGAGGGCGAGGCCACGTGCGCGTACGGATCGTGTTTACGCCGAAAATGCCGGTGCTGCCCGTAAGCCCTGGTATCCCCGTCGGAGATCGAGCATGGAGCGAGTACAGGTACACCACGTACAGTTACGTACTCCCCACCGTCCTCCCATGACCTGCACGCCCTCGTAGTCCTGCGGATGCTTGCCAAAGGTCTGCACGCCATCGCGCCCGGAAAGGCGCTTTTTACCGCTACCCGTGGTGGGAAAGGGATTTGCGCCGCGCCGCTGCTCATCGAATGCGCGTCGATAGAGAGCGATGGCGTATACGCGCGCCTGAATACGCGCGCGGAGGGTTTGACCGCCGCCGAAGCGGCGAAGCGGCTCGACGAGCATGGACGCAATGTCCTCTCGAAGGACCAGCGCGTGGGCATTGCGAAGCTGCTCTGGCGGGCGTTGCTCAACCCGCTGGTGATTCTGCTTGCCGTGCTCTCGGCCGTCTCGTTCGCGACGGGGGATTCGCGCGCTGGGATCGTGATGGTGGCGATGATCGTCTTGAGCGTCGGCCTCAAACTGATTCAAGAGTCCAAAGCGGACACGGCTGCGGCCAAGCTCAAAGCAATGATCTCGGTGACGTCCACCGTGGTCCGCGACGGCGCTCCGATTGAGATCGCCGTCAGCCAGCTCGTCCCCGGGGACGTCGTACATCTCGCCGCGGGGGACATGATTCCGGCCGACGTGCGGATCGTGCAGGCGAAGGATCTTTTCCTGATCCAGAGCTCGCTCACAGGCGAAAGCTTCCCGGTGGAGAAATACAACACAAAGACGAACGCGGCCACGGCGGCGACGACGGCACCGACGGAGCTCACGAGCGTTGCGTTTCTGGGCACGAGCGTCGAAAGCGGCGCGGCCGTCGCTGTCGTCGTTGCCACGGGCAAGGAGACCTTTCTCGGCAGCATGGCTAAGGCCATCGGAGAGCAGCCCGCCCCGACGGCTTTCGATCGCGGCATCTCGCGGTTCACGTGGCTCATGCTTCGCTTCATGGCGGTGCTCGTGCCGTTGGTCTTTGTCATCAATGGACTGACCAAAGGCAACTGGGTCCAAGCGTTCTTCTTCGCGATGGCGGTCGCCGTAGGGCTCACTCCCGAGATGCTGCCGATGATCGTCACGGTCTGTCTTTCGAAAGGCGCCGTCGCGATGTGCGCCAAGAAAGTGATCGTCAAACGAATCAATGCCATCCAGAACCTCGGCGCGATGGATGTGCTCTGCACGGACAAGACCGGCACGTTGACGATGGACAAGGTGGTCCTGGAGCGGCACTGCGACGTCGCGCTTCACGAGGACGAAGGCGTCCTCGCGCTCGCGTATACCAACAGCCATTTCCAGACTGGCCTGAAGAGCGTCCTCGATCGCGCGGTCCTCGCCTACGAAGAAACACACGAGCACGCGGCCATCCGCGAGTTCGAAAAGGTGGACGAGATCCCCTTCGACTTCGAACGCCGAATCATGTCCGTCGTCGTTCGAACGGCGCCGGGCAAGGATCGCATCGTCTCGAAGGGTGCGCCGGAGGCGTTATTTCCGAAGTGCATGAGCTTCGAACTCGACGGCAAGATGTATCCGATGGACGACGCGCACGTCGCCCATCTGAAGGACGAGTACCAGCGCCTCAGTGCAGATGGCTACCGGGTGCTTGCCATCGCAAGCAGGGACGTCGAAGCGCGGGGTTCTGGCGCAGACGCCAAGTCCTATGGAAAGGCGGACGAGCGCGATCTCATCCTCAACGGCTACGTGGCTTTCCTCGATCCGCCGCGAGAGAGCGCGGGGGTTGCCATCAAGGCGCTGCAAGGTCGCGGCGTATCGGTGAAGGTCGTCACGGGAGACAACGACCTGGTAGCACGCAAGATCTGCAGCGAGGTCGGACTCGCCACCGAATTCGTCCTGCTGGGCGATCAGGTCGAGAAGATGGGCGAAAGGGAGCTCGGGGATGCGGTCGAAAAGACCACACTTTTCGCGCGCGTCTCCCCCGCGCACAAGCAACGGATCATCCAGGCCCTGCAATCCCGCAGGCATACGGTCGGCTTTTTGGGGGATGGGATCAACGACGCGCCCGCGCTCCACACCGCCGACGTGGGCATCAGCGTGGACA
>JALYHX010000271.1 GCA_030776305.1 Myxococcota bacterium | reverse complement strand
ACGCAAGATGATCCCGCTCGCTACGTGGGTTTTCGGCGGCATCGCCGTTGCGGCGTTCGGGACCGAGGCATATTTTGGCCTCTCGGGGCTGAGCGATCGCAGCAATGCCATGCATCGCTGCGCGCCGAATTGCGCACCATCCGAGAGAGACTCCATCCAGACCAAGTTCATCATTGCGGACGTCGCGCTCGGCGCGGGAATCGTCTCGGCCGGGCTCGCGACGTATTTCTTCCTCAGGTCACGCGGGGTGACGACCGCGAATACTGCGGTCGACGTCGTTCCGCGCGCCGGCGGCGGCGTCGCGACGGTCAGCGGGCGCTTCTGATCACGGGTTTCGCGGGGTGTCCCGGTCGACGCCGCCCGGTCCTCCCGGGCGTTTCGTGTACTTCCCACGCTCGGCTGGATGCTCGTTCTCGTACGCCTGGATGCTCTCGCGCGTGATCTCGACTTCGAGCACTCCGTCTCGAAGGATCTTCGACTGACACCCCAGGCGCGAAGTGGAGCGCACATCGAACGCCTTGTCCAAGATGTCCGCTTCGTCGTCCTCCGGTTCGCTCAGGAGATCCGCTCCGCGCGAGACGTACACGTGACACGTCGAACACGCGCACACGCCTCCGCACGCGCTTCCCTCAGGGACGTGCGCGAGGGTCGCGGCCTCGAGGATCGATGATCCAATGGGTACCTCGACCTCGCAGTAACCCTTGAAGCGTACGATTGGCATCACCTCACCTCGCCCGTACGCCGTGGCACGACGGCGCTCTGCCTCTCGGCGTGGGCCTCGTCCACCCCCTTCGCGTGCTTGACGCGGTCCTCGACGAGCTCCACCGGCATTCCGCCAATAGCCCGGGCGATGGCGCGGTCCATCCGGCGTCCCGCGAAAGCCTTGGTCACCTCGTCGAGCGCCGCGATGCGCGCTTGGAGACGAGACGGATCGTCCGCGCCCGCCGCTGTTTCGAGATCTGCGCACGCTCGAGCGATGGTCTCGCTTTCTCCAGGCTCGAGTAAATCTGCGTCGCTCTGGAGCCCCTTCTTGATCGCGGCCAAGATGCGACGCGATTCGACGCGGTTCTCTGCGAGCCGGCGCGCCTTCAAATCACTCTCGCCGTGATCGAGAGCGTCGAGCAGCATCTGTTCGACAGCCGCGTCGTCGAGGCCGTAGCTCGGTTTGACCGTCACGGTCTGCTCGATCCCGGTCGTCGACTCCTTTGCATGAACGCTCAAGAGGCCGTCCGCATCGACCTGAAGCGTCACTTCGAGCCGCGCCAAGCCGGCGGGCATCGGTGGAATTCCCTTGAGCGTGAAGCGCGCGAGACTTCGATCGTCGACGACCATCTCGCGCTCTCCCTGCACGACGTGGATCTCGAAGCCGGTTTGGTTGTCTTGCTGTGTCGTGTACGTTGCGCGAACCGCGCACGGGATGGTGGAGTTTCGCGGGAGAATCTTGTCGACGACTCCACCGCCAACCTCGATGCCGAGCGACAGAGGAATCACGTCGAGGAGCAGGATGTCCTCGCTCCTTCCCTCCCCCGCCAGCAGGTCGGCCTGCACCGCGGCCCCGAGCGCGACCACCTCGTCGGGATCGATGTCCCGAAGGGCCTCTTTCTCGAAGATCTGCGCGACGTACTCTCGTACCGCGGGAACACGCGTGGCGCCCCCAACGAGGATGACACCGTCGATTTGCGCAGGCTTGAGTCCCGCGTCCTTGAGCGCGCGCCGACAGGCGATGCCGGTCCTATCGAGCAACGGTCGAATCAACTGTTCGAAGCGAGCCCGCGTGATATTCGCGCGGGCTTGTCCGGGCACCTCCGCCTCGACCGATTCGCGCTCGGTCAATGCGTGCTTGGCTTTCCGGGCCTCGTCCAGCACCAGCCGAACGAGCTGTGGTGTCTGCCGCTCCTGGTCGAAGCCGAGCGCAAAGAGCAACTCGTGCGCGAGGGCACGATCCATGTCGTCGCCGCCGAGCTGGCTGTCGCCGCCGGTGGAGCGCACTTGAAATACGCCATCGTCGAGAACGAGAATCGTGATGTCGAAGGTGCCGCCGCCAAGATCGTATACGGCGAACGTTCCATTTTGCTTCTTCTCGAGTCCGTAGGCGAGGGCAGCGGCCGTCGGCTCGTTGAGCAGACGCAGCACATCGAGACCCGCCAGGCGCGCCGCGTCTTTCGTGGCCTGCCGCTGCGCATCGTCGAAATAGGCGGGCACAGTGATGACGGCGCTCCCGATGCTCCGGAGCTCTCCTTTTGCTTGCGCCTTGAGCGCCCGCAAAATCTCGGCGCTGACCTCGACCGGGGTCACGATTCGGCCGCCGGCGACTCGAAAGCGAACCGTGTTGCTCTGGCCCGGCTCCGGATCGACGAAAGCGTACGGTCCGAGTCGACGCGTCTCGGGATCGTCCGCGCCGCGGCCCATGAAGCGCTTGGCACTCACGATCGTGTCGCGCGGGTATTCGCCGGCGAGCTGGAGAGCACGTCGACCGACGACCACCTCGCCGTCGGGCAAATAGGCGACGACGCTAGGGATCAGCACCGCATGATCGCAGTCCGCGACTGCGATCGGGCGCTCGCTTTTGACGTAAGCAACGAGCGAATTCGTCGTGCCCAGATCAATACCGATGGGGCGCGGCGGAGCTTTCGGGTCGAAGATCTCGAACAGAGCCATGGACTCACGCCGCCAGTTCGTCCTCGATCGCGCTGACTTCGTCGAGGAAGCGTCGATAGAAGCGGAGTTCGCCCAGACGTCCGACGAGCGCTTCGCCCGCGCCGTGTGCGAATCCCTCGGAGAGCGCGCGCTCGACCTCACGCGCCCGAGCTTCGATCCGCGCCGCCATCTCGCGTATCGCGGAGAGATTGCGCTCGCGCTTTGCATCGCTCAGCGCTTCGCGCTGTTCGAGCATCTCCATCAGAAACCGGGGCGGAGCTTTCGGCTCCTTGCCCTCTTGCAC
>JALYHX010000270.1 GCA_030776305.1 Myxococcota bacterium | reverse complement strand
GTCTGGAACCACGCCAGCAGACGCATCGCCGCCATCGACACGGCCTCACGGGCCAAGCCGAGCGTCTTGACCGCTGGCCCGATCGTGTCGTCGTTCGCGTGTTTCTGAACGAAGTTGCCGACGTCAGCGAGAAACGCCTGAAGGTTCGCACCCCCGTTTTGGGCGAGCTTGCGCCCGACGAGATCCATCGCCTGAATGTGGTTGGTGCCCTCGTAGATACTGAAGATCTTCGCGTCTCGACAGTATTGCTCCACCGGAAAATCCTTGGTGTAGCCGACGCCGCCGAACGTCTGGATCGCCGTTTCGCATATCCGGAAACCCTGATCGCTGCCGTAGGCCTTGACCAGCGGGACGAGCAGATCGACCTGGCCCTGGTGGTACTGCGTCGTGCGCTCATCGCCTCGGTGGAGCGCTTTCACTTGGTCCTGGTGGTACGAGAGCTTCACGGCGAGGGCGCGGATCCCTTCGACGCGCGCCTTCATGTCGAGCAGCATTCGGCGAACGTCTGCGTGGTCGATGATCGGCACGCGCGGGCCGGTCGCGTCCTTCCAGTGCGTGATGCTCGATCCTTGTCGCCGCTCCTTGGCGAACTCGAGCGCGTTGAGGAAGGCGCTCGACGCCACGCTGATCCCCTGGACGCCGACCGCGATGCGCGCGCTGTTCATCAGCTTGAACATCTGCGGCATCCCCTGATTGAGCTTGCTCTCTCCGCCGACGGGCCAGCCGATGCACTTGCCGGCATCTCCAAAGTTGAGGACGCACGTCGCCGAGCCGTTGATCCCCATCTTGTGCTCGATGTTCGCGACGGTGACGTCGTTCGCAGCGCCCAGCGATCCATCTGCGCCCGGCAGGATCTTCGGCACGATGAACAGCGTGAGCCCCTTCGTTCCGGCGGGCGCTCCGTCGACGCGCGCGAGAACGAGGTGAACGATGTTGTCGGCGAGGTCGTGATCCCCACCCGAGATGAAGATCTTCGTGCCACGGATGGAATAGCCCGCGCTCTCCGCACTGCCGATACGCGACGCGCTCGTCTTCGCGCTGCCGACGTCGGTTCCTGCCTGAGGTTCGGTCAGGCACATCGTGCCGCCCCATTCGCCACCGAACATTCGGCCGCAGAAGAGTCGTCGCTGATCATCGGTCCCAAAGGATTCGATGACCTCCGCCGCGCCGAACGCGAGCCCGGAGTACATCGCGAACGCGGTGTTGGCCCCGTAAATCAATTCCTCGACGAGGACCTGCAATGCGTGCGGTGCGCCGGCACCTCCCCATTGCTCGTCGACAGCCAGCTGCTTCCACCCGGCCTCGTACAGACTCTTCCACGCCTCTTTGAAGCCGCGCGGCGTGATCACCCTGGCCCCCTCCAAGTGGCACCCCTCGGCATCGGCCATGGCATTGAGCGGACCGATCACTTCGCGGACCCACCGGTAACACTCTGCGAGGGTGGTGAGGCACTCTTCGCGACCCCAGCTCGCGAACGGAGGTTTGTCGAGCAGCTCTTCGATGTGAAATTGCTCGAAAAGAAGAAAGCGAAACTCCCGGAGGTCGGCCTTGTAGCGGTTGATCGCAGGAATGGGCTTGGACACGGAGCTCTCCGAATGAATCGCCATTCAGTCTAATGCCGCGCCGCGGCGTACGCCAGCGTCGGCGTCGGCATGAACTTCGAAGCCGGCGCTACAGCTCTGCGCGCACGAGAAGGAATTTGTTGCAAAGCGTCTTGTCGGTGATCTCGCGGTACGCTTTGCCCCCCACCTCGCTCTTCAGCCCGCCCAGGCGGCCATGCTCGGTGATGAAGTACATCACCTTCGCGCCCTGGTCCCGCTTCTGCTTCAGCCACGTGGTGAAGGTCGAACCCGTGGAAACGAAGGCCGGCACTCGGTTGCCCGTGTAGAAATTCTCGCCCTTCCAGTTCATCTGGTAGGCGACGATGAGCTCGTCGGGCGAAGCCCGATCGGCATAGTACGCGGCGATGACCTCGTGCTGCCCCCAGTGCGGAGCCGTCTTCGTCATATAGACATCGAGGCCCCATCCGGCCCACACGAAAGCGAATGTGCAGATCGCGGCCACGGCGTGTGTTCGCACGGCGCGAATGGCCAGCGTCACGGACAAGACGACGGCGACCACCCCGAAGCCTGTGAGCACTGCGGTGAAGTCGAGCGACTCGGGCCATGCGCGCCGGTAATTGTATGTGAACAGGTGCAGCAGGCGGATGGCGCCGGGCTGATCGGCATTCTCGGGCTTGATGATCAGGTCGCGCGCCACCAAGACCAGCAGCAACCCGCCCGCGACGGCCCCTGCACCCAGCATCCTCGATGTGTGGCTGCGCCCCGCCCCGGCGTCGTCGGTGTCGTCATCGTCCTTGTCTACAGCGTTGTCCGCTGCCCTCTTGTCGCCAAAGAGTCTGACGAAGAGCGCGATGATGCCGACCCCTATGGCCACAAGGACGACACCGATCACGATGAAGGGGTCGGCCGGTCTGCCATCGGCCCTGGACCCGAGCACCGACCCGGGCTGTGTCCACGAAATTCCGATGACCGCAAGCACCACCCCGACGCCGATCCCCATGAGATAGGCGGGCAACGCACGGGGTCGCGCGACCCGCGTTCGTCCGAGCATGTCGTCGAGAACGACACCGATGAGCATTGCGACCGGCGGCACCGCCGGAAATATGTAGTGATGGAACTTCGTGCCCATGAAAGAAAAGAGCGCAAAAGCGAGGAGGAACCACATGAACAAGAGCACCGACACATCGGCGCGCGCTTGGTCCTCTTTCGTCGTTCCGCGACGCAGCCACCACATCAGGCCAAAGGGGGCCAGTCCCGTCCACGGGAACATCGCGTAGCCCAGCTGCCAAAGATAGAAACGGAAGCTCGTATCGTCCCCCTCGTTCGTGTCGTGCACGTGATGAAACGCACGATTGAACATGTCGTGGAAGATCAGTCGATCGGTGAACGGCGGCCCGTGCCGCACGTACATCGCGACGTACCAGGGGAGTGCGACGACGGGGACGATGAGCAATAGGCCGCTGACGATCTCGAATTGAGTCAGCTCGTGGACGATGCGCTTGAATCGCGCGAAGAAGTCCTCACCAGGCCGTGAGCCTACGAGGTAAAGGATCGTGATGAGTACAGGGAGCCCGAAGCCGGCAGGCCCCTTGCCGAGCGTCGAGATGGCGGCAAACAGCCAAGCGGCCAGGTAGTACAGGCGTCGCGTTCGCCGCTCGCCCCAGCTCATGTAGAGCAATCCGCCGAGAACTGCGGCCCAGAGAAGCGCCTGCACCGCAGGCTCGAACGCGCCAATGGTCCGCCAGACCGCTCCGCCGAACGTGTCGGGATTGGCGCCGGTCGAGTGTGGAATGCTCGCCGGAAGCGTCAAGCGGCATTCCTCGTTGCCAGGGAGCCCGCAGTTGCCCCCTCCCGAGCCACTGCGAAACTCGTCCCAGTGAGGGTGGAAGCCGCGGGCCCCGGGACGCCAGACGAGCTCGATGTTGCGCGAGAGCAGATAAAGAATCTGAGGGATTGCGCAAAGAAGGACCCCGCTGAAAACGAGGTGCCATGCAGTGAAGCGCAACTGCAACGCTCCGACCTTCACCTCGTACGCGCGCGCCACTCGGTCCTCGGCCGTGGCCAAGCCGAGCAACACGAGACCCATGCAGGCGGTCATGGCGCCGACGAAAGGCATGTCGGTCATCGTCTGGTGAGCGATGAAGTACCAGTCGGGCATCGTGGCGAGCACGAACGCACCGAGAAATGCCGCGCGCCGTCCGAAGGTCTTCGCGACCCCCTTGTAGAGCAGATAAAGCGCGAGGATGGTCAAGAGCACGACAGGCGCGCGCACCGCCCATTCGGGGTGCCACACCGGCCGCGTTCCATCACCGATGAGCATCTTGTCCGGCTGGTAGTGAACGCCGAGCGTCGCCATCGCGATCGCTTGCATCCACATGTCGAGCACCGGCTTGCTCCAGAACCACCCGTCCTGCGCCCACCAGAGGCTGATCCAATCGTCTCGCGCCAACATCTCGCGCGCGACTTCGCCGTAGTGCGTCTCCCAGGGATCCCACAGGGCGTAGCTACCCATGAAGGGCAAATAGAGGGCGGCTGCCGCGGCGACGACCCAAAACCCGTGCCTTCTCCAGAGGGGGCGCTCTACGCCGTCCTCGTCGCTCGCCCACACACCGAGCTTGTGGCCCAACTCGAAGAGAGCGGCGACTGCCCCTACGAAGGTGACCGTGACGAGAACTCCCCACGCGGCTTGAGGCATCCCCTGTCCCGCCGTGGCGAAGCCGAGCGCGGCGAGGAAGCAGAGTGACGCTCCGAGAAAACTAGCGAGAGGCACCGCCAGCGACCGCAGCGTGACCGATGAAGCCACCCGGTCATCGGGCTCGTCGAAGGTGCCGAGCATGTCCATCAGCCCCCACGCGGCGAGGGCCACGAAGAGTGTTCCAAGCGGGACGCCCCAGCGCAGCTGTCCGTGACGCGCCATGAGCAGGAAGGCGATCAAGCAGCCCGCGAGGGCAGTTCCACCGCCACGCACGACGCGAAGGGGATTGCCTCGCCTGAAGAGAGGTGACGGTTCGGTCTGGTGCTCGTCGCTCGTGGCCGCCGAAGTCTCACCGAGGGCCAGTCGCTCTTCGGCAGGCCTACCGCGGGGTTTCGGCGTCCCGAGTTCTGCTGCCGTCGCATCGCGCCGGTTCGCTGGTTCCATCATGTAGATGACGAACGATGCAAGGAAGCACATCGCTGCCGCGCCCCAGAGCACCGCCGAGAAGCCGGGTCCGAGCGAATGGCCACCGCCGGAGATGGCTGCGATGACGTTGGCCCCAGCCAGCGCAACGCCGAATATCGTCAGGCCTCGGCGCGCCGTTCCAAGCGGAAGCGTCACCCCGCCGCTCTTCACAGCGGGTGCGATCTTGGCGGACTCGCTGCTCTTTGTGTCGGTCATGTCCGATGCTCGGTTTCGCCCTTGGGGGGGTCGGCCGGGGGCGCCCGAGGCATTAGCAACTTTGCGCCGCCGACACTAGTGGGTAGCCGACCCTACAGCTCCTCGGCCAGTGCCCTTGCCGCGTCGAATCGTGCTCTTGCCTCGATGAGGGCCCCTCGTTGAGCTTGCGTCTCTTCGACGACCTCGGGCGGTGCCCGGTCGACGAAACCAGGGGCGGCCAGCTTCTTCTCGATTGCGGTAAGCTCCTTGTCGATTTTCTTCAGCTCGCGTTCGATGCGCGCGCGCTCTGCTTGTGGCTCGACGAGCCCCTTCAATCCGACGAGCACCTCGATCGGGCCTCGCGGGCTCGGCACCACGCTGACCGTCGTCCCCGCTTCGCGGTCGCCGCTCGGCCGGTCGAACACAGGGTCGCCTTTCGTCTTGACCAGCAAGCGGATCGACCCGGCGTGCGCGCGCAGGAATGCGAGCACCTCCGGACTGTCCGGCCGGATGCCCACAGGCACATCTGCCTTCTTGTCGATGTCGTGCTCGCTCCGCACGGTGCGCGCCGCAGAAATCACCGCCTGCAGCGTTTGCATCCAGGCGTCGACCTCGACGTCACGCGCCGCGCGCTCGCCCTCGGCGGTCGGATACGGGCCGAACGCGACACTCGCCGGGCGAGACGCCGGTTTGGACGCGCGCTGCCATAGCTCTTCGGTGATGAACGGCATGAGCGGGTGCAGGAGCCGGAGGCTGCCCTCGAGCACGTAGGCGAGCGTCGCCCGCGTCTCGGGCACGACGTCGGGGTGCGCGAACGTCCCGTCAGGCTGCTTTCTCAGGATGGGTTTGACGAGCTCGAGGTACCAGTTGCACAGGTCGTCCCAAAAGAAGTGGTATCCGGCCAGCGCCGCTTCGTCGATGCGGAACGCTCTGAACCCCTCGTCGGCAGCGATGCACGCTTGCGCGAAGCGCGACCGGATCCAGCGATTGAAGAACCCCTTGATGTCGCCAGGGGGTTGCTCGCTCCAGGCAAAGTCGTCCAGGAGCTCGAATGCAAGGCGCGAGGCGTTCCAGATCTTGTTCAAGAAATGGCGATTGCCCTCGATGCGCTTGGGAGCGAGTGCAATGCGCTTGTTGCTTGGCGGGTAGGTCGCGAGTGTGAAACGGACGGCATCGGCGCCGAACGCCGGAAAGCCGCTCCCCATCGCGGCCGCGGATGGATAGGCCTTCTTGAACTTGGCCAGCGCCTCCTTCTCGGGCGCTCCCGGAAGCGTCTTTTTGACCATTTCGGTGAAGGTGGTTCCGAGGACGAGGTCGAGCGGATCGATGACGTTGCCCTTGACCTTGCTCATCTTCTCGCCGGTCTCGTCCACGATGAGTCCCGTGAGCAGGACCCGCCTGAACGGCACTTTGCCCATGAAGTGCAGGCCCAACATCATCATACGAGCCACCCAGAAGAAGAGAATGTCGTATCCGGTCTCGAGTTCGCTGTTCGCCGCGCCGTAAAACCGCTCCAGCGCGGTCGTCTCGTGCGGCCAGCCCAGCGTGGAAAATGGCCACAGGCCGCTCGAGAACCATGTGTCGAGGACGTCGGGGTCTTGCGTCCAACCTTCATCACACGTCGCAGGACGCTCCCGTGCCACGACGACTTCGCCGGTCTTCGCGTTGTGCCATGCCGGGATCTGGTGGCCCCACCACAGCTGACGCGAGACGCACCAGTCTTGGATGTTCTCGAGGAAGTGGTCGTACGTCTTCGTCCACTCGCCCGGGACAATCACGGTCTCGCCTGAATGCACCGCCTCCAGAGCGCGGTCGGCCAGTGGCCGCATCTTGAGAAACCATTGGGTCGAGATCATCGGCTCGACCACCCCGCCCGATCGCTGGCAACGCGGAAGCGTGAGCGTGTGCGGTTTGCTGCCCCGAGCGAGGGCCTTCTCCTCGAGAGCGCGCTTCACCGCGCGTCGAGCCTCCTTGCGATCCATGCCGGCGAAGGGCCCGGCGTTGGCGTTGAGCGTTCCATCCTGGTTCAGGATGCTGATCTCTTCGAGCCCGTGCCGCTTGGCGGTCGCGAAGTCGTTGAAGTCGTGTGCTGGAGTCACTTTCACCGCCCCCGTGCCGAACTTTGGATCCACCAGAATCGCGTCGGTGATGATCGGCACTGTCCGCGCAACGAAGGGATGGCGGGCGCGCTTTCCCTGCAACGCCTCGTAGCGGGGATCGTCCGGGTGTACGGCGATCGCGGTGTCGCCAAGCATCGTCTCGGGGCGCGTCGTGGCCACGACGATCTCGCCGCCGCCTTCGATCTCGTAGGCGAATTCGAAGAGCTCGCCGTTGGCACCTTCTTCGTTCTCGACCTCGAGGTCGCTGAGCGACGTCATGCATTCGGGACACCAGTTGATCAGGCGCGTCGCGCGGTACATCAGCCCTTGCTCGTGCAGTGCCACGAACGCTTCCGTCACGGCGCGGCTCATGTCGGGGTCCATCGTGAATTTCGAGCGCGACCAATCGGGGGAAGCGCCGAGCAGCCGTTGCTGCAACGCAATCCGACCGCCGCTTTCGGCTTTCCACTTCCAGACGCGTTCGACGAAGGCCTCGCGGCCCAACGCCATCCTGCTCATGCCTTCGCGCTCGAGCTGACGGGAAACGACGAGTTGCGTGCCGATGCCGGCGTGGTCAATGCCGGGCTGCCACAGGGCGTTGTGGCCGCGCATCCGGTGCCATCGCACGAGCGCGTCTTCCAGGGTGCAGCGCTGCGCATGGCCCATGTGCAGGCTGCCGGTCACGTTGGGTGGCGGCATCGCCAGGAAGTACGGGGGACGCAGATCGTGCGGCGCGTCGCTCGCAGCAAAGACGCCGTGCTCTTCCCAGAACGCGTACCAGCGCGGCTCGACCTGGGTGGGATCATACGGCTGATCGAGGGCAGGCGCCCCGGACGAGGGAGAGTCGCTCACCGAATGCTGCGTAGCATCCATGTCAATCCTTCTTCTTCTTCTTGCGAAAAAGCTGTCTCGCCTTCTCGAGCGAGAGACCGCGAATGTAATAGGCGCGCGCCGCCGCACCGATGGCCATGGTCCCGCTGAAGGCGATCGCCGCAGAGACGACCGGACCCCCTCCGGGCGCGACGACCTTCACGATGGCGCGCACCGCTTCGCGCAGTCCGTATGCGACACCGACGTTCGCACCGACGCTCGTCAGAAATTCAGCCGCGCCGCGCTTGTCCACCGAGCGGCCCCCAATCCACGCGATCCCCGCCACGAGCCCTGCTTGCAACGCCGTCAAAGGGACGATGTCGGCGATCGGGATTGGCGTGGCGGCGACCGCGGCGCAGACCGCCGCCGTCGCTCCGGTCAATGTCGATGCAAGCTCCTCTTGCACGGCGCGGGCTCGCGTCGCGCGCGCCAGTTCTGCTCGGGCCGCGTCGGGCAAGTGACGAAAAAGCGCGAGTGCAAGGTCGTCGATGCGCCAACGCTCATCGGCGCGGAGTGTGCCGTCCGCTCGCCACGACATGTATGCCGACACACCGAGCGTAGCAACGCGCCGCCCCGCGAGCCCCGCTCGGGCGTCGATCTTGCGACAGAGCGTGGCTTCCGCGAGCGCCACATGCCTCAGTTTTTCCTGAAGCTCATCGAGTTCTTCATGGCGCCGCAGCGATCCCGCACGCGAGTCATTCGTCTTCGAGTCGCCCGCTCGTTCCAGGCGCGCCGACTTGGGCTCGAGTAGGTCGCAGTGGGTCACTGCCGCGAGCAGAGGTGGACGTCCGCGGTCGGCACGGTGCACTTCTTCGTAGACCTGCTCCAGAAGGTCCAGGTCCCCATCGATGGCGGAGTCGACGTCGGTTGCCTTCGCGACGAAGACGACGAGGTCCGGACCCCTGGCCCGCAATTCGACGGCGATTGACTCGACGGCGCTCTTCGCCTGATCCGCCTCCGCAGGCGCGGATCCTTCCTGCATGCCGCGCGTATCGAGGATCGATATCGCACCGCCGTCGCGCTCGTAGTCGTACCAGCGACCGCGCCCCGTTTGCGCCGTAACGTGGCCAAGCTCCGCCACCTTCGCACCCAGAAGTGCATTGACGATTGACGATTTTCCCGCGCCGCGTCGGCCGACGAGGACGAGCGCGGGGGGCCGTTTGTCGAGCAGGAGCGTGCGGATCGTGCCGATGCGGACGCGTACATCCTTGGCCACGTCGAGCGGCAGGCGCTCGAGCAGTTCTTCGATGCGCTCGATGGCGCGGGCGAGTGTCCTCAGAGGGTCGTCGTGGCCGGACATGCACGCCGAATTCCGGTCCAGATAGCACGCCCGCGCAAAGCCGCTGGCCCAGCGCGCTTATCCCTCTTTGGTCAGCCGCGCGATTTCCTCTTTGATCAGCGCCTCCGCAAGCTGCGGCACGACCTCCCACACGACGCGCTCGACGACATCACGCGACAACGCCAACACCGCGTCGATTTGCTGACCGGTCAAGCCCAGATCGCCCAACTTGCCGGCGAGCTGCCCGTTGCCCGCCGTCGACTGTGTCAGCACCTCGAGTGGCTTCGCCTGGGCAACCGGCCGGACCGTGTGTTCCGCGGCCGCAGGTGGCGCCGGAGTGGGGGCCGCGGGGGGGCGAGGCTGCTGCGCGGAAGCGACGATCGGCGTGATGGATGGGATCGTTCGCGATA
>JALYHX010000269.1 GCA_030776305.1 Myxococcota bacterium | reverse complement strand
CCGACAGCTGCGTCGTCAGCGGTTTGCCCTCGTCGTCGCGACGCGCGCCGCTCGACTTTCCATCCGCCCCCACGTCAGGAATGACCTCGGGGGCGCGCCCGCCAATCTGAACGACGTCGATGCGGGTCCCCTCTTGCTGACAACTCTCGGCGACGTTGACCGGATCGCCCTCGAGATCCTCCCCGTCTGTGACGAGGACCATCACGCGCACGTGGTCCTTCGACTTCGGGTCGCGCGCGAAGAGCTCCCGACCGCGCTCGAGCGCCCGCGCGGTCGCCGTGCCACCCACGGGCATGTCGTTGGGCTCGAGCTGACGAAAGAACTGCGCGATCGCCGCGCCATCGCTCGTAAGCGGAAAGCTCATGGGCTCGCCGGCGAACGCGACCGCACCAAAGCGCGCACCAGGCAGATCCTGGATGAGCCGCGCCACCTCGGCCTTCGCGCGCGCAATGCGACTCGGCACGATGTCGCGCGCGTACATGCTCTTCGAATAGTCGAGGACGACGACGACATCGAGGTTCGTGGCCGGGACGATCTTCGTGCCGCTTCCGAACTGCGGACGCGCGAGCGCAACGAATGCGAGGAGCATCGCGACGACGAGCAGCACACTCTTGATCGCACGCCGCGCGCTGGAGTCGTAGGTGACGAGTCCAGAGAGCAAGGCGGCCTCGCCGAACGTTCTCGCGGCCCGCGCATGGCGCACCGCCGCCCACACGAGCGCGCCCGCATATGCAAGCAGCGCAAGCGCGCAGAAGATCACGATCGTCACACCTGAAGCCGATCCGAAGTCGTATCCCCACCTCATGGAAACCTCCGCACGAGGGCAAGACGAACGAGCGCCTCGAGCGCGACGAGTACCGCTGCCGGAACGAGCAAGAGTGGAAACAAGTCTTCCAGCGTCGACGCCTGTGCCTCGAACCTGGTCTTCTCGAGGTGATCGAGGATCGAATGCATGCTCTGCTCGAGCCCCGGCTTGTCCGTCGCGATGAATGACTCACCCGCCGTCTCGTGCGCCATTTTCCTGAGGAGCTCGGGGTTCACCGGGAAGCGCTTGCGTTGGTAGATGGGTTGCCCGAATAGATCCGTGCCAGTCTGCACTTCGACGTCGTCCCCGTTGCCGATCTGCACCGTGTAGATGCGCACACCTTCCTTTTGACCGAGGTGGGCAGAATATTCGGGAGAGATCAGACCTTCGTTCGAGTCGCCGTCCGTGAGAAGCACCACCGCCTTGCTGCGCGCGCCGCTCCTGCGCATGCGAGCCACGGCGGTCCCGACGGCGTCGCCGATGGCCGTCTTGCTGCTGTCGATGACGCCAAGCTCGATCTTGGAGACGAGCTCAGTGATGAGGCCGTAATCGAGCGTCGGGGGGGAGAGAACGAATGCCTGTTTGGCGAAAACGACGACGCCGATGCGATCGGTTCTCCTGCGGCGCACGAAATCGATGAGCACATCCTTCGCGACGTCGACTCGGGTCGCGCGGTGGCGTGGTCCGCGACCTCCGGGTCCGGGCACGAGATCGTTCGCGGCCGCGTCCATCACGGCGGACATCGAGCCGGACAGGTCGAGCACGAGGACGATGTCGATTCCCTTCTCTTCTCGGGTTTCACCGTGGAGCACACTCTGCGGTCGTCCGAGCGCGAGCACCGCGAGCACGAGTGCCGCCCCACGCAAGATCCCGGGCGCGTCGCGTAGCGGTGTGCGCCAGCCACGTGGGCCGAGCACCATCGGCGAGATCGTCGGCATCCCCAGGTGAGGCACGCGCGCATCGGCGCCGAGGGTCATCCTCCAGACCACGTAGGGCACTGCGACCAACAGCGCGACGAGCGCGACGCACCATCCCGCGCGTATCGACCATGCAAGAGCGTCCGCCGTCGATGGGTGCTCGCCCAGCCGTCCCGGCCAGGTCATCCACCTCGCGGCGCGCCACGCGTCGCCTCGCGCGAGGATGGGCGTCACCAGCGCGAGGGCAGTTGCGGCAATCGTGCCGAGAGCGACGAGCGCGCCGCGAACCAAGTGGCCCTTCTTCATGGTCGCGCCCCCTGGTGGGTCATATCCGGCGCGCTCGTCGACATCGTCGCGCGCACGACCTTCTCGGCGTCGATCAGCGCGCGCTCGCACTCGGGCAGCGTCGGGGTCACGTCTGCGAATTTGACGAGGTCACACTCCTGCAGGAACGCCGCGACCTCCGGGATCGGAAGTCCGAAATGGGGATTGCGCCGCAGCGCACGGAGTGTCTCGTCCGTGGTCGACTCGAGACCGTCGAAACCGAACCGCGCGCCGAGGTACTGGCGAACGGCGTCGTTCACGCGGTCGAAGAACTCCGCGAAGCGCTTCGTCTCGAGCAGGCCGGCATGGCGCGCTTGATCGAGCTGCTCGAGGGCAACCTCCCAATCCGGCCGCGGAGGAGGCGGAGGGACCGCCGGCTTGGGTCGTTTGATCCATCGATAGAGCGTCCAGGCGATGGCGCCTCCCACGACGGCTCCGACCAACCCCCAGACGAGCGCACGTTCGAGCGCGACCCACTCCTCGCGCTGCACACGCGGCGATGGATTCAACCGGGGCTTCGCATCGGGTGTCGACGACGTCGGGTCTTCGACGACGATCGGGTGCGGACTCGTGCACAGCGTGACGACGTCATTGTTCGCGCGGGCAATCGAGACAGGCAACGCGGGCAGGACGAGCGTGTGTCGTCCCGGCTCGCTCGGGAGCGCGACGAGGAGCAAGTCGAGCGTCGTTTGGCGCCTACCCGTCTTCACGTCCACATCGACGC
>JALYHX010000268.1 GCA_030776305.1 Myxococcota bacterium | reverse complement strand
GAAGCTTCCCGTGGTCAAGCGGACGCCCAAGGGCGGACGATCGCCCGACGCCGATGTGCTCGAAGCACTCGCCGAGCGCCATGCCCTTCCCGCGCGCTTGCTCGTCTATCGCGAGCTCGACAAGTTGAAGGGAACGTACATCGACGCTCTCCCGCGGTCCCTCAACCCGGCGACGGGACGCATCCACACGCGCTTCGACCAGGCCGTCGCCGCAACGGGGCGGCTCTCGTCGAGTGATCCCAACCTGCAGAACATTCCGATACGCACCGAGCTCGGTCGTGCCATCCGCGCGGCGTTCATCGCGCCGCCCGGGCACGTCATCCTGAGCGCCGACTATTCCCAGATCGAGCTGCGCATCTTGGCGCATCTGTCGGCAGACCCCGAGCTCATCGACGCGTTCTCCACCGGGGCCGATGTTCACGTTCGCACGGCGGCGCTCATCCTCGGCAAGCCACAGGATCAAGTTACGCCCGACGAGCGACGAGCCGCAAAGACGATCAACTTCGGGGTCATCTATGGCATGGGCGAGGGCGCCCTCGCCAAGCAACTCGGGATTCCGCGCGAGCAGGCCGCGCGCTTCATCGGGGCCTATTTCGAGCGGTACGCCGGGGTCGCGCGATACATGGAGAAGACCGTCGAGACGGCGCGCCAAGGCGAGGCGGTGCGTTCGCTTCTCGGGCGGCGGCGCTTCCTGCCGAACCTTCACTCGGCCAATCGTGCGCTGCGTTTCGAGGCCGAGCGCATCGCGCGCAACATGCCCATCCAGGCCACCGCGGCGGACATCCTCAAGCTCGCGATGGTCGATGTGGGCACCGCAGGAGCGGTTCCGGCGGGGCGCATGGTGCTCACGGTGCACGACGAACTCGTGTTCGAGGTTCCCGAAGCGGAGGCAAGGGAGACCGGGGAGCGGGTTCGCGAGCAGATGTCGAGTGCGATGAAGCTCGCGGTGCCGCTGCTCGTCGACGTTGGTTTCGGGAGAAACTGGGCGGCAGCGCACTGAAGACGACGGGATCTGCGCCTCATCCTTGTTCTTCGAAGCTTTCCGCGCCTGCGGCGCGAGCGCCCACTCGAGCTGCTCCGCGCGGAGTCGCACGCATCGATACGACGGGGTCGCGCTACTTCGCGACTTTGAGGATTGCCTGTGCGCCCGGATCCGCCCAGTAGACGTTCTTCGAGTCGACGACCAGCGCCGACGGCGTGTTTTGGGCCGTGGCAAGCGCAAACGGCGCACCGCCATCCGCTCCCTTGGACAAGCGCATCACGTTCTTGTCGTCGAAGTTGGTCCAGTAGACATAGTCCGCATCGACCGCAATCCCGTAGGGTGCCCCCTGACCGGAGGCCAGGGTCACCACTGTGCCGCCGCCGATGGGGACCTTCTTGACCGATCCGGGGTTGGCGTGATCGGTCCAATAAACGCTGGTGTCGTCCACCGCGACGTCCCACGGCTTGTCTTCGTTTTGTGCCAAAAGGACCGGGCACGTCGCGGCGTCCGCTGTGCAGCCGACTTTGGGCGCTTGCTTGACGGAGCCGGTCGGTGTTGCCGCCGCGGCGTCGCCATAATCGACCCAGTACACGTTGTTTTGATCGAACGTGATCGCATGCGGATGATTCTCTCTGGGGGCCACGATCGTCAGCGGTCCACCACCACCAATCGGCGCGCTGATGATTTGCTGACCGTCGAACGTCACCCAGTACACGTTCGTCCCGTCGCTCGTGATGTCGGTCGGCGAGTCCAGCACGCCGCCATCCCGCTGGGAGGGTCGTAGCAGGACGTATTTCGCAGTGTTGAGGGACAGTGCCTCCACGGCCCCGTTCGCGACGTCCACCCAGTACATATTGTGATTGTCGACAGCGATGCCGCGTGGATCGTCGATGGTGGGATCGCCCGTGCTCGTGATGCTCAGCGTCGTCATGCTGCCCGCGAACGGCTTGTAAGAAACGATACCGGAGCTCGAATTGACGGCGATTTGCGTCCAGTAAACGTTCGCGGAGTCGACGGCGATATCCCAGATAGGCGCGCCGGTTACGGTCGCGACGACGGTCGGCTGACAGAGCGAGCTCGCGCACACGCTGCCTTGGCAGGAGTGCCCGCACGCGCCGCAGTTGCTCGGGTCGGTCGAGATGTTGACGCACGTGTTGTTGCAGACGGCCTGTCCCCCGCCGAGCGGGCATAGACATTGGCCACCAGCGCAGACGAACGTGCTGCCGCACGTATTGGTGCACTGGCCGCAGTTGCTCGGGTCCTTCTTCGTGTCGACGCAGCCGCCGCCGCAGAATGTCAGCCCGCCTTCGCATGCCGGGCCGTCCGAGGGACCATCGGCAGTAGCTTCCTTGGTGGAATCCGACGGCGAGTCCGTGGCGTCGGCGGGAGCGTCCGTGGCATCGGCGGGAGGGGTGGGGGCGGCGGTGTCCGGCGGGCCCGCGGCATCGTGGTGATTCATCGTCATCGACGCGTCGCCGGCGCTGAACGTGTCGCTCGCGGGCTTGCCATTGCCCGTGCAACCCGAGACCGGGCTCGCCGAGGCCAGCAAAACCGCCGCTGCCGCCAAACCGCGGCTCCAAACCCACCCTCGATCCAGCATGAGTCATTCTGACGGCACACGCGACCGGCTGTCCAGAACTCGGGCATTCCGGCCGCGCGCCGCTACGATGCGACCATGGCAGGCGGCCGCCTCCCCGTCGGGCTGCTCTTGCGTGGGACGACATCGGTCCAGAGGTCGGTAGTCCGGTACGGACTCACATTCGTCCTGACGTCCTGCGCGCACCATGTGGAGCGCCCCTTCGCCGTGTTCGCACCTCCGCCCTCCATCGAGGTCACCGCACCGTCGGAGCGCCCAGCGCGCGAC
>JALYHX010000267.1 GCA_030776305.1 Myxococcota bacterium | reverse complement strand
TGGCTGTCGGACGGTTGGGAGGCCGTGCAGGCGGGTCACTGGCGAGCTCCGTTGTACTGGCAAGAAGGCAACGCTCCGGGGGCCCCCGCCACTCGACCCGGCCCCGGCGCCGTTCACGGGTGGGCTTTTGGCTTTCGTGGCCCACGCGTGCTCGATCCCGGCGCGCCGGTGTGTCATGTGAGCTTTTACGAGGCCGATGCCTACGCGCGTTGGGCCGGAGCACGCCTACCGACCGAGCACGAGTGGGAGCGCGTGGCGCGCGAGCATTCGAGCGACGGGAACTTCGTCGAAAGCGGTCTGCTCACGCCGGGGCGCGCGAGAGACGAAGGCATGACGCAGCTCTTCGGCGATGCGTGGGAGTGGACCGCCAGCGCGTACTTGCCCTATCCGCGCTTCAAGCCACTTCAAGGTGCCCTCGGCGAATACAATGGCAAGTTCATGAGCGGCCAAATGGTGCTGCGCGGAGGCTCGTGTCTATCGCCATGCGAACATCTGCGAGCGAGCTACCGAAACTATTTCCCTCCCGTTGCCCGATGGCAGATGACCGGCATCCGCCTCGCGCGAGATGCGTAGACCGCGTAGACGTGCAGATCGTGTACGCGGTGTGGTCGATGTCGAGGTCCCGATGCCGTGTGAGGCGACGAGGTTCCCCGCCTTTCGCGATATGTTTCGCGCTTTCAATCGCGGCGAACGCGTGCACGGGGCCGCGCGACGTTGCTCCTGAGCCGGCACCGCATTCCGAGCCAAGCGCCGGTTCGACCTCTCGGGCGCACCTTCGCGTGGTTGCCGCGCCAGGCCAAGGTGATGTGGCTACGATCGTGCGATATGCGGAGGGAGAAGCGTCGCGGGAGAAACGGCGTCTCGTCGTTTACGTCGGAGCGAGCTGGTGTGAGCCGTGCCAACGCTTCGTCGACGCGGCGCAACGCGGCGAGCTCGATTCGCTATTTGGCGAAGTGACACTTCTCGAGTTCGATTTGGATCGCGATGGCGAAAGGCTGCGATCCGCGGGATACGGGTCCGAATACATCCCGCTCTTTGCGCTGGCTGCTCCGGACGGAAGGGCCTCGGGGCAGCAGGTCGATGGCGCCATCAAGGGGGATGGGGCCGTCGCGTTCGTCATCCCGCGCTTGGCGCGGCTACTCGCGCGGTGATGTCGCCGTATCCGGCCTGATTGCCAAGTCCGATCGGAGCAGCACGACGGCCAGGATCCACGTCATCAAACCGCCGGCGGTCAGGGCGACGTCCCCCATGCGAGTGACGTCGCCGGTCGAACCCACTGCCGCGACCGCCACGAAGGCTGCATTGTTGAACGCATGTGCCGCAATCGTCGGGCGGATTCCCCCGAAGCGATCCGCGATCCATCCGAGGAAGATGCCGGCGACCGCGGCGACAGCGCCTTGCACCAAGTCGAGATGCACGAGGCCGAATCCCAGGGCCGTGATCAGAATCGATGGCCAGCGCCCCCAGCGCGCCGCGAGCCGCGTCTGAATCAGGCCCCGAAAGAGGCCTTCCTCGGCCACCGCGGGTGCGATCGCGATCGTGACGATCGCAATGAGAAGACGCGCAGGCGGGGGGCGCTCCAGCGCGCGGGCAATCGCCGCCATCGTCCCCTGTCCGCGCAGCCCCAGCAGATCGCTCGCGGCCCCGGTCGCGAGGCTGAGCCCCACCATGCCGACGACCGCGGCGACGATACCGACGAAGCTTGCCCGGGTCGCCGCGAGTCGCAGGGTCGAAACGATGTCGCGCGCCTGCAGACGCGCGGCCACGACAGTAACGGTCGCGATCATGCTCGCAGACACGAGTGCGCATGCCATGATCCCCGGAGCGGAGAGGGCAAACCGCGTGGCTTCGTCCGTCATGAAGGCGATGGAGATGGCGCGCCCTGAGGAGCGTGACAGGGCGACTCCGAAGACGAGCGCCGTTGTCGCCGTGAACGCGAGCACGAAAGCAGCGAAGTACGAGACAATCGCCGGCCAAGTCGCAGGTCGGAGCTGCGGGACATCGGTCGCAGGGTGACCCTTCACGACGGCGGAGCCGCGAGCCAGCGCTCGACGAGCGCGCGCGTCGGCGCGTTGAGGTCGAGTTTCAATGCATCCGCGGGTGGTGCCCAGAGGTACGCTTCGGCTTCGTCGTTCAACTGCACCGCTGAGCCTTCGACCCGGCAATGGTAGTTGACCAGGACCATGTGCAAGGGGAGATGAAACTCGGGTGAGTCGATCGAGTCCTGCACCATCACGAAACGGATGGCGCGGACCGAGAGGCCGGTCTCCTCGAGCAACTCGCGCCGCAGCGCGTCCTCGAGGCGCTCGCCGCGCTCGACTTTGCCGCCGGGCAATCCGAGTCTCCCATGCCACTTGTGCGTGCGTACGAGGAGAATACGACCATCGGCACGCTCCACGATGGCACCCACCGTCACGATGGGCCGATCGGTCATCGCAGTTGACTGTGCAAGAGGGAAAGCACCTCGGCGCGTGAGGCCGATTCGGTGAGAAAGCATCCGCGCAATGCGCTCGTGACCACCGACGCACCGGGTTTTCGGACGCCACGCGAAGTCATACAGCTGTGAGTGGCAATTACGATCACCGCAACGCCGACTGGGGCGAGCTCACCCATCACGAGATCGGCGACTTGATTCGTGAGCCGCTCCTGCACCTGAGGCCTGCGCGAGAACACGTCGACGACACGTGCAAACTTCGATAGCCCCAGCACCTTGCCATTCGGGATGTAAGCGACGTGCGCGTTGCCTGAGAAAGGCAACAGGTGATGCTCGCACATCGAGTTGAACGCGATGTCGCGCACGAGGACGATCTCGTTGTATTTCTCGGCAAAGACCGCGTGCATGAGGCTGCGCGCGTCCTCGCCGATGCCGCTGTAGATTTCCTCGCTCATTCGCGCCACGCGGTCGGGTGTTCCCGCCAGACCCTCCCGCTCTGGATCCTCGCCAATCCCTTCGAGATACAGCCGTATGGCGCGACGAATCTTGTCCTTGTCGATCAAAGGTCATCCTTTCGCAGTGCCCGGCGACGCAGGTCGCGGACTCTAGCATCAGTCACTTTTTCGCGTTCCGCCGCGAGAGCCACTGGTTGGCGGCCTGGGCCACCGCCCCCGTGACGTTCTTGCTTCGTGCAATTGCCTTGAGCTCATGTTCGCGCAAGTGGGGGATGAGCTTTGCCGCGAAGGCGAATGGCGTGCGCGGATTCTGTGTGAGATTGAGCTTGATCTGGTGTGAACGCGCCCACTCGCGGGACAGGCAGATGATCCGCAACACGTCCTCGGACACGTTGCGACTCGCGCTGATGCGCACCACCTCGTTTTCCTGAATGCCGGGACTCTTCACGGCGGCGGCCGCGACCAAGCGATTGGAGTCGCGGACGAGCAATAGGCGCTCCGCCGCGGACCCGAGCATCGCGCGGCGAATCTTTTGGGACACGGTCATCTGGGCGAGACGCGCATTGAGCGGCAGAAACTTGTCCTGGACCACCTCATTTCCCGTGTCCTCGTCGATTCGATGCGTGTCTTCGACCGCGAGATCCACCGGCGCCTGACGGGCCGCTGCCTCGGTCTCTTTGAAGAGCAGGTCATCCGGCGTCAGCTCCTTGGATGGCTCGGCGATCAGCTCCTGCCCGATGGCGATCGCCGCCTCTTTGTAGGCCGGGATGCCCGGCAGCTCGACCCTGTTGCGGACGGCGAGCTCGAGGATCCGGTCGGCGGTCGACATCCGCGTCGCCTTGTTCAGGTAAAGCTTCTCGATGATGGCGGGGAATTCGAGCAGCCTCTTCTCGTTCGTCGCGACGAGCTCGGCGACGGATTCGCTGGCAAGCGCCGCTACCTCCGCAACGGCGGCGGGGGGAATTCGCGGATGGATGAGCATCCTCTCCATCACCGCGAGGTTGCGCGCGTACCTCGGCGCCACCAAAGCCAGTACGCCCGGCGGCAGATCGCCAGCCAGGGCGCCATTGAGGAGGGGGGTGGGCAGGTTGGCGAGCGTTGCAATGGACGTCTCGGCGACCGCGGTGTCGGCCGACTCCGAGAGGAGAGCGATGACCGTGAGCGCGTCCCCTGGCTTCAGGCCCGGCGCGAGCCCTTTTGCAGCCATCTGACGCATGGCACCCGAGGTCGGGTCGAGGACCCTCCGCGCCGCAGGCGAAAGCTTGTCGACTTCAATCGGTGGGTCCACGGATGACGAGAATAGCCGCGATGGCCGTGGCCTGGCTGACGACGTATGGTTTTGTTGCGGCGAGCGCGTTGGATATGATCGATGACCCGCGGCCCGACAAAAGAACGGTCGACGTCCGTTGTCGGGTGGTGCATTGCCTGACGTGCGGGAGCCGCTTCTCCGACGACGCGCACTTCTGTCCATTCGACGGCGCGAAGCTCGAGCCGGCGGGGTTCGACTCGCCCGGCGACCCGCTCCTCGGGAGCAAGATCGACGGACGATACGAGGTCCTCGAAGTGCTCGGGGAGGGGGGAACAGGGCGAGTCTACAAAGTGCGTCACGCCGCGCTCAATCGTCTGTTCGCGATGAAGATCCTTCGTTCGGAACTCGCAGGCGACCTGGAGTTGGCCGCGCGCTTCATCCAGGAAGCAAAGGCGACCGCGAGTGTGCGGCACCCGAACGTGGTCGCGATCACGGACTTTGGCCACCTACCCGGCGGAGTTCCCTTCTTGGTGACCGAGCTCCTCGTCGGGCGAACCCTCGGCGAGGTGATTCGCGCTGAATCTCCGATGAAGCTCGCCCGTGCGGCAGGGGTGATCAAACAGATCGCGGGCGCGCTCGGCGCTGCGCATGCTCTGGGGATCGTTCACCGCGACTTGAAGCCGGCCAATGTCTTTCTCCTGGGCAACGACGAGGTCAGGGTCGTCGATTTTGGCGCGGCGAAGGTGATCGGCACGAGTCGTTTGACGCGCGAAGGGATCGTCTTCGGAACCCCGCATTACATGTCCCCCGAGCAGGCGAGCGGCGAGCCCGTCGATCCCCGCTCGGATGTGTATTCGCTGGGCGTCATCATGTACGAAATGCTGACGGGGCGCGTCCCGTTCGAGGCGGACACGTACATGGGCGTGCTCACGCAGCACCTCTTCGCGCAGCCCGTCCTCCCGAGTCAGGTGATGCCTGCCGGATGGGAGCTGAGCGCTCTCGAGGACGTCGCGATCGGCTGCCTCGCGAAGAAACCCGAGCAGCGCTACTCCTCGATGGATCGGCTGGCGGCTGAGGTCGACGTCGCGGTGCGCGGGGACTCGAACGCGTCGACCGGGGACATGAAGGTCGTCGGTGACGATCGCTTGAGGTGGACAGCGGATGACGGCAAATTCCTACCGCGGCGGTCGGTGGCGTGGGGATGGTTGGCCGGTGGCGGGGTTTTTCTCGGATTCGTCCTTGGCGCGCGAGCTTTGGCTAGCCATCGAGCAGCGCCACCGGCGAAGATTCAATTCGAGGGTGCTACGGTGCCGGGCCGTCGGCTCGAACGACCCACGGGCATCAAGGTGGAGTCTTCCGCAGCCGTCGATCGTGCCGCGGCTGCAGCCGGGGGTACATATTTCGCGTCCCCACCAGCGTCCTCATCGGCATCGACCAACGACGCGACGACGCAGCTCGGTGCGCGTGACCGACCCGCGCACGGGGCCGAGGACGCCAGGCCAGAGGCCGGAGCTCCCGTGCGATCCAAGTCCGACGTCACGCGCCGCCCGTCTTCACCGGCGCGACCCACCCCGAACGACGACATTGGCGATCCTTTTGTCGTGACAAGGTGACAGAATCGCGCGCGCGTGATTCGAATCCAGCGCCGGGCTTGACACCCGTGGTGGGGGCCTTTCATGCTGCCGGGGTAGCCCGTGGCCAAGCAAAAATTGCTACTCGTCGACGCAGACCCTCGGAGCGTTCGCGTGCTCGAGGTCAGCCTCAAGAAGGCCGGGTACAGCGTGACGACCGCCACGGACGGTCTCGACGCGCTCGCCAAGATCGAATCGCTCACTCCCGATTTGGTCCTGAGCGATACGCGACTCCCGAAGCTCGACGGCTACACGCTGGTCCGCAAGCTCAAAGAGCGCGCGGAGTGGGCGATGATCCCGATCGTCTTTCTGACCAGTCAAAAATCGA
This sequence comes from Myxococcota bacterium, assembly GCA_030776305.1. GTDB lineage: Bacteria > Myxococcota_A > Polyangia > Polyangiales > Polyangiaceae > Palsa-1150. The sequence goes on along the minus strand of JALYHX010000267.1, from coordinate 6,765 downwards.
TCGAGGACAAGATCCGTGGCCTCGAGCTCGGCGTCGAAGACTACCTCACGAAACCGATCTTCGTCCGTGAGCTCCTCGCCCGCGTGAATTTGCTCCTTGCTCGGCGCACGCAAGAGAACATTGCTGCGAACAACAAGTCGTCGATACCCGGTCGCACGCGGTTCAGCGGCTCGACACAAGACATGGCCGTCGTCGATCTTCTGCAAACGTTCGAAGTATCGCGCAAGAGCGGGGCAGTGCACTTGCGCAGCGGCGCGCACGACGCTCACATCTATTTTCGTGACGGCAAAGTGGTCGACGCAGAGTTGGGGCGGCTTCGAGGCGAAGAGGCAGTGTACCGCGCGCTCATTTGGAATGAAGCCACGTTCGAAGTCGAATTCAAGCCGATTGCGAACGACGACGTCATCGACGGCTCGACGCAGGCGCTCCTCATGGAGGGAATGCGTCGCGTCGACGAGTGGGGCCGTCTTTGCGAGCAGCTCCCGTCGCTGTCGACGCTGTTCGAGATCGATCATGGGCAGCTTCTCGAGCGCCTCAACGAGATCCCCGACGAGCTGAATGGGATTCTGCGCCTCTTCGATGGCCAGAGAACTCTTTCGGACGTCGTCGACGATTCGCCCTTCGAGGACCTATCGACGCTCTCGACCATCACGAAGCTCTATTTCGAGGGGCTGCTCGTGCCCCAGTTGCAGGAAGAACGCGAATCTGCCCCGCTGCCGCACGAGAGCGGGCGAGTGCCGCCGATCCATGCGGAAAGCGCGAGTCATGCGCTCCCATCGAGCAGCGACATGGCAGTGGTCCCCGCGTCCGATCCGGCGACGGTCCGCCCGCCTCCGCCCGTTGCGGCGTCGGGAGCGGAGGGCGGTTCCGCCCAGACAAAGGTCGCGCGGCATCCGGCGCCCCCTCTGGAAAGCGGGTTCGAATCCCTTTCGGGAACGCTGCCCGGCGTCGCGGCGGCGGGGTTGGGATCGCATGGCGAAGATCGAACCATCGCGCATGCTCACGCCGCATTCCCCTCGGCCGGGGTGAACGGCGTGCCCGAGAAATCGGCGAGCGAGGATGAGGAACGGGTCGGCTCGCAGAAGGGCACCGGGCCGTCCGACGCGGGGGATGAGCGCACGGCTCCTCCCGCCAATGTTGTTGTCGCCGCCGTGGAGCATGTCGACGCCCAGGTTCGGACGCTTGGACTGCACACGGCGAGGGCGGGCGCTACGAGAGTCGTCACGGACGCGAGGGTGGACCACGATCAACATGCGGTCCTGGCGGCGAGTGACGACGACGACGATCGCGCGGCCGGTGTGCCACGCGCGCGACGAGGGAGAGTCTTCCTGGGCGCGATGCTCGTCGCAGCCCTTGCGGTCGCGGTCACGAGTGGGCTACGCGAGATGAGAGCGCGTCAGCAGCGAGAGGCCGACCAAGTCCGTGCGCAAGCCGCCGCCGAAGCGGCGACGGTGTCCGATCTCGCGCGGACCTTGGCCCCTGCGCCGATTGAGTCGGCGCCCACGACGTCAGCTGCGCCGACCGCATCGGCGAGCGCCGAAGTTGCAGAAGCCATCGCTCCCGCGTCCGCTTCGGCCTCTGTATCCAGTGTGACCCCCGAGGATGGAGCGCCCGGTGCGAAGCTGGACCTGCTTCCGAGGCCGACCCGCCAGAACGGTGCATTTCCTTTTCCGACGCCCCACAGCGGGGCGTTTCCGTCGCCCGCGCCGCGCGCTCCATACCCCGTCGAGCCGAGGCAACCGTCGGAGGATCCAGCATCGCTCGTTGCGCTCGCGAGCAAGGAACTCGCGAATGGCGCCGCGAAACGGGCAGTCGACCTCGCGCGGCGAGCGACCGCCGCGAACCCCGCCGACGCGAACGCCTGGCTCACCCTCGGTGCGGCCTACGCTGCTTCGGGAAACCAGACGGCCGCGCGCGACGCATACCGCAGTTGCGTGGCCCAAGCGCACTCAGCGAACCTGAGCGAGTGCCGAATGCTCGCCGGGCCGTAGCGAAGTCGACGGTCGCCATCGGTCATTCACGCCCGGCGCGGATCGAGACGTGCGCATACCAAGTCGACGATGAGGTTGCTGGTGACGATTCCCATCGACGTCACGATGACGCATGCGACGATCACCGGCCCATCTCGATCCAGTGTTGCGTTGACACTGAGTTCGCCGAGCCCTGGCCAGCGGAACACGGACTCCGTCACGATCGCGCCCCCCATCAGCGCGCCGAAGTCGAGGCCGAGGGCAGTCAAAAGGGGCGCCAGGGCGTTGCGGAGCGCGTGCACGATGACCGCGCGCCAGGGTGGAACTCCTTTGGCACGTGCCGTGCGCATCCAATCCTGCTGAATCAAGACGCTCATCTCGTCGCGCACGAGGCGCGTGTAGTATGCCGTACCATAGATGCCCAAAGTGAGAGCTGGCAGAACCAAGCAACGCGCGTGTTCACCGACGGTGGTCCCGTAGCCGTCCAGCGGCAACCATCGCAACTTGTATGCGAGGAGATACTGCAGCGCGAGGGCGACGAGAAACGTCGGTACGCTGATGCCCAAAAGGCCCGTGCCGACGAGCACTCGGTCGATCCAAGACCCACGACGTATGGCCGCCAGCGCTCCACTCGAGAGGCCGAGCAGGACCTGCACGATGACTGCGGCCACCGCCAGCGCAAACGTTCGCGGCAGGCGTGCGGCGATCACGTCGGCGACCGGCTGCCGACGCTGAAAGCTCTTGCCCAGGTCGACGTGGACTGCCGATTCGCCGAGATGCAGAATGACCGCGCAGCTCGCGTGATCCGATGTCTGCCGGGGATCGATCGCGCCCGGCCCGATGTGGACGAGTCGTTTCCAGAAGAGCGCGTATTGGACCAGCGGCGGTCGATCGAGCCCGAGCTGCTGGCGAATCCGCGCCAGATCCGCGGGACGCGCCTGAGGCCCCGCGACCATTTGCGCGGGATCGCCGGGCAGCAGACTGTTGACCGCGAATGTGATCGATACGACAGCCCATACGACGGCGATGCTCCAACCCAAGCGCCGCAGGATGCGCGTCACGGCCACAGGGCTCCGACCGTGTGACGCAACGCGCTCGCGGCGCGATCCAACCAGACACGGCTTACGTCCATGGGCCACACTGGGTGCCGCTTGAATCCTCGGACATATGGCTGTCGGACGTCGTAGAAGTGGTAAGAATATGCAAAAGCCCAGGGCGCCTCGTCGCACAAGATTTCGTTGGCATCGCGATAGAGTGCCTTGCGTCTGATCGGATCGATCTCACGACGTGCACGGCCGACGAGATCGTCGATACGCGGGTTGGAATAAAACGCCGTGTTGAAGCTCGATTCGGACTGGATTGACGCGCTCGTGAAGAGCGGATCGAAGAACGAGCTGGGATCGGGATAGTCCATTTCCCAATTCGCCTGGGACATCGCGGCCCCTCCCGGCCGTTGCTGCATCGCAAGGAAGGCTGGCCAGCTGACGAGCCTGAGCTCGATTCGCAGGCCGATTTTGGCGAGATCTTGCTGCAATAGCTGCGCGGTATAGACGAGAAGTCCCTTATCGTAGAGGGGATATACGATGGGTTTCGTCCAGCCGCCCTTTCCCGTTACCGGATCGTACGGGTATCCGGCCTTGCGCATGTGTTCGAGCGCCGCTACGTAGTCGTACCGCTGTCCGCGGACCCCGGGATCGTATCCCGGGATTCCGGGAGGAAGCAGCTGGCCCAGCACGGTCATGTAGCCCGGCTTGATCGCCTTGTAATGCTCCCGATCGATTGCGGCTGCCACCGCGCGGCGGATCTCGACGTTGTCGAATGGATCCATTCGCGTATTCATCGACTCGCCTTGCACATTTCGATCGGCCTCGGCATCGGCGAGCGCCCGCCATCTGGGCTCTTCCATGAACCGCGCCTGATCGCCCTGCGTCATGTCTCGCAAGATGTCCAGCTTGCCGTCTTCGAAGCGAAAACGTTGCGCAGCGAGCTGAATATTGACCGTCCACTCGACGGCGTCCAGATAGGGGAGCCCAGGCCGGAAGTATCCGTCGTGGCGAACCAGCCGAATGCTCGTCCCGCGCTGCCAGCCGCCTGGCGCAAGCCTGAACGGACCCGCGCCACACGGCAGCCACGTGTCGACATACCGTTCGCCTCCGGTCGTGCAAACGGGGCGCAGCGTGGGCATTGCGAGCACGGGCAGGAACGTCGCATCGGGCTCTCTCAATCGGAATGAAACGACGTAGCGACCTTCGACGGCAACGCCTCTCAAGTGGTCTACGGTCTTTGCGGCGTACTCGGTATAGCCTTCGACGTTTTCGAAATAACTGGCATTCGGGTTCGGCGTCGTCGGATGAAGCGCGCGCTCGGTGGAACGCTTGATGTCCTGCGCGGTCAGCTCCTCTCCATCTTGCATCAGTACGCCGGGACGCAGGACGAAACGGTAAGTCCGCCCATCGTCCTCCACGTCCCAGTGGTCGGCGAGGTCAGGGACGAGGGTGCCATGGTCGTCGAAATCTACCAGTCCGGCGAAAAGGAGTCGCTGCACCTGCAGCGTGTAGCCGTCGGATGGCCCTGCCGGGTCGAGGTTGCGGACGTCTTGGAACCACGCCAACCGAAGGGTGCCGCCGCGCTGGGGGGGAGCCTCGGCTCCGTGGGCCGAAGGGATGGGCATCGCCAGCTCCGACCGACACCCGAGCGGCGCAACGAGCAACACCGCGGCGCAGGCCGCGGTCACCGCGAGGGCATCAAACCTCGTGCGGATCGAGCGCATCGCGCAGGCCTTCCCCGAGCATGTTGAACCCCCACACTGCAAGCAGGATCGCCGTTGCCGGCGCTGCGACCAGCCAGGGGGCGGCGATGTAGTCATCCTGCGCTTCGAGAAGCATTCGGCCCCAAGTCGGCGTCGGGGGAGAGATGCCGACACCAAGGTACGAGAGGACGCTATCGGCCACGATCATCTGCGCGACCAACGTCGTCGCGCTGACGATGAGGGGGCCAGCGACATTCGGAAGGATGTGCCTGACCATGATGGTGGGCGTGGATTGTCCGAGGGCGCGTGACGCGAGGACGTATTCGAGCGCGCGGACCTGCATCGTCTTGGCGCGCAAAACGCGCGCGATGCCCAGCCAGCCGGTGGCGCCTAGGGTAACGAAGATGGTGATCGCCGAGGTGTGGTCGAGCGCGGTGCCGATCGCCATGACCAGCAAGAGAAACGGGAAGGCCAGCATCACGTCCACGAACCGCATGAGAAGGCCATCGACGTCGAGCGACGGTCCAGCGAAGCGGCGGGCAGCCGATGCGGCGACACCGGCGACAACCGACGCCGCGGCCATGCGAGGCCATCCGCACGCCAACGCGGCGAAGGCCGCCGATGTGCCGATCGCGACCGGCCACGGTATGCGGAAGCGCCCCCCCTCGTGCCAACCGGCGACGATGCCGACGCAGCCGCCAATAGACGTTGCTATCGCGGTCGCCGCCAAAGAGATGAGAAGCGAGAGGCGCCCCCCGTACGCCAGACGCGCAAAGACATCGCGGAACAATCGGTCGGTACCGAGAAGGAAGAATGCGTTGGGCGGCACCGGTGCTTGTTGGGGCGAAATGCCACGAACGAAGTCACTTTCGAGCGGATCATGACCCGCCAACCATGGGCCAACCAGCGCGAACACTACCAGCAAGCCCACGGTCGCGGCGCCAACGACAGCAGATCGGCTAGCAAGGCGGCGCAAGCGCACGCGCGCATCCGGCACCGGCTCAGCCTCCCTCGTCTTCCACAAGAAAGGCAGTCACGGCGCTCGCGAACGCCTCCGGACATTCCTCGGGAGGGGATGAACCGCAGTCGAACACCTCGAAGCGAGCCCCTCCGAGCTCTCGCGCGAGCCGACGCCCGTGTTCGACAGGAGACGAGCGGTTCCCGCGGCCCCAGGCGATGAGCGTGGGCGCTGTCACACGCGGGACGCTCGCCGTCAACGCTCGGGTATCGAGCATCGCGCGCATCGTCGCATAGGCCGCCTCGCGCGCCGCCGGGGCGTCGAAGAGCTCGAAGAGCCGGTCGACGCGCCGAGATGCGGCTCCGCCCGGCGGTGGGCGTGCTTCGCCGAGAAAGCGACTGCGGAAAAGGGCTCGCCCATAGAGCTGCTTGAAGACGAGCGGTCCGAGGACCGGGACGCTGGCGACGCGTGACAGCGCGTCCAGATGCCGGGGCGGGTACACTAGTGGATTGACGAGTACGAGCTTCTGCACAATGTGGGCATAGGTTGCGGCGACGGTGAGGGTGACCGCCCCGCCCATGGCGTGACCGCAGAGAGAAATCCGTCCTAAGCCCAGCGCCGCGACGAGATCGACGAGTGACTCCGAGAATCCATCGAAGTCGTATCGGTATCGACGCGGCGATGGCTTCTCGCTCTCGCCGAAGCCGGGCAGGTCCGGCGCAATCACGTGAAAGTTCTCCGCGAAACGGGGTAAGACGTCGTCCCAGGCGACACGGCTCGCGAGGTAGTCGTGCACCAGGACCAGTGGCGGCCCCGTTCCGGCCTCGACGAAGCGGATGCGTGCCCCCCGGGCGGCCACGTCACGAGTCATCGGCTGTCGGGGGTCGCGACGCTCCTGCGTCATCGTCCGAGCTGACGCCTCGACCTGGCAGTCGTCAAGCGGCACCACACCTCACCGACCAGGCCATGACATTTGTTGTCAGGCCGATGATCTAACCACGCGAAACGTGGTCCATAATGGAAAAGCTCAAAAAAAAGCCAAACGATGGATTGACCACGATATTTCAAGTGGCTTAAGCTGCAAATGA
>JALYHX010000266.1 GCA_030776305.1 Myxococcota bacterium | reverse complement strand
GGTAAAGTCCTTCGTTGGATCGGCATCAACACGGACATCGACGACCAGCAGCGTGCGGAAGTTGCACTCCAGAGGCTGACGGATCTCGCGCTCGCGCTTGCTGGCGCAACGACCCCTGGTGAGGTCGCAAATCTGATCGTCCGGCAAGGAATGCAGCACGCACATGCAGACACCTGCACCGTCTATGGCCTGAACGACCAAGGGCAGACCCTCGAACTTTTGGCGCATCACGGCGTCGCACCGCAGATCATTGAGAAGATTCGAGTGATCAGCGCGACCGAAGGAAACCCTCAAGGATTTGCCACGCTGCAATCGAACGCGTCCGTATGGGCTGAAACGGCAAGTGAGTACGACGCTATCTTCCCTGCGCTCGCGCGCGCGCCCGCAGCGGGCAGACGTGCGAAGGCGTTTTGGAGCGTGCCTCTCATTGTCGAGGGAAGCCCGGTGGGTCTGCTTGGGATGGGCTTTTATCAGGAGCAGAAGTTTACCGACCGTGAGCGCAACCTGGTGGAGGCGTTCGCCAAGCAATGCGCTCAGGCGCTGCTTCGCGCACAACGGAGAGACAGAGAGGTCGCTGCACGCCAGTGGCTCTCCACGACTCTGCAGAGCATCGGGGACGCGGTGATCGCAACGGATACCGAAGGCCGCGTGCGGTTCATGAATACCGTCGCGGAGCGCCTCACTGCATGGAGCGAAGCTGACGCGCGTGGACACATGCTGGAGGAGGTTTTCTCGATCTTCAGCGAGGAGACCCGCGCGCGAGTGGAGAGTCCTGTTGCAAAGGTGCTGCGGGAGGGAGCCGTGGTCGGTTTGGCGAACCACACGGTGCTGCGTTCCAGACACGGCCGGGAGATTCCAATCGACGACACCGCAGCGCCGATTCAGGACCCGGAAGGCCACTGTCTCGGGGTCGTTTTGGTCTTCCGCGATGCTTCGACTGAGAAGCGTGACCGGTCACGACGCGATTTCCTTGCGCGGGCCGGAGCGGCACTGGCTTCGTCGCTCGATTATCGGACGACGTTGGCGACTGTCGCTCAATTTGCCGTGCCCCAATTGGCGGACTGGTGCTCGGTCGACATCATGGAGCCGGGTCACCAGGCGCCGCAACAAGTCGCCGTCGCCCACGTTGATCCGAAGAAGGTCGAATGGGCGCGTGAATGGGGCGAGCGCTATCCGCCCGACCCCGACGCGACTACTGGCTCTCCGCAGGTCATCCGAAGCGGCAAGCCCGAACTGTATCCCGAGTTCCCCGGACCCTTGCTTGAAGCCGGCGCCCGGGACGCCGAGCACCTCCGACTTATCCGAGAACTTCGACTGGATTCTGCGATGATCGTCCCTCTGCGCGGCCGCGATCGCACCTTGGGCGCAATAACCTTCGTCTATGCCGACTCCGGGCGCCGCTACACGGAGGACGACCTAGCCTTCGCGGAGGAGTTTGCGCGTCGGGCAGCCATGGCTATCGAGAATGCGCGAGCGCTGAAGCAAGCGGATGACGCCCGGGCGAAGGAGCGCGAGCTCCGACGAGAGGCAGACGTTGCCAACAAAGCGAAGGATGAGTTTCTCGCGACGGTATCCCATGAATTGCGGACCCCACTCAATGCGATCCTCGGATGGACGGTGACACTTCGCAGCCGGAAGCCGCCGCCCGACATCGAGCGAGGTCTGGCGATCATCGAGCGCAATGCGCGGCGGCAGACTCGCCTCATCGAAGACGTCCTCGACGTGTCGAGCATCATAAGCGGCAAGCTCTCGTTGACGCTTTGGCCAACAAGCATCGCCGAGACAATCGAGGCGGCCGTCGAGACGGTGACGCCGGTAGCAGAAGCGAAGGGAGTGACCATCCACGTGGATGTCGATGCCTCGTTCAAGATCACGGCCGACAGCGACCGCATGCAGCAGGTCGTGTGGAACCTTCTTACGAACGCGGTAAAGTTCACGCCAAAGGGCGGTATGGTCTCGGTCAAATCGTATCGCGAGGGTTCCGACGTTTGTATTCGTGTCACTGACACGGGGGACGGAATCCCTGCGGAGGTGCTGCCCCACGTGTTCGAGCCGTTCCGTCAAGCGGACGCTTCGACAACGCGCAAGCATGGTGGGCTGGGACTCGGGCTCGCAATCGTCAAGAACCTCGTCGCAGCGCATGGCGGAAAGGTGGAGGCGATCAGCGAAGGAGAGGGCCGAGGGTCGCAATTCGTTGTCAGCATCCCCGCACGCGCTGCCGTGCCTGCCTTACAAGAGACGGTGGCGGAAGCTTCGTCGCCCCCGCTAATCGAAGCGAAGGACACGCCGCCGCGGTTGGACGACCTGACGGTCCTCGTCGTCGACGACGAGGAGGACGCGCGTTTGATCATGGAACAAGTGCTACGCGGTTACGGAGCCCGCGTTCAAGTGGCGGGGTCTGCGCTCGAGGCTCTCGAAGCCCTCGAATCGACGAGGCCCGACGTCATCGTCAGTGACATTGGAATGCCTGAAATGGATGGCTATGCGTTGATCCGCATGGTTCGCTCCCTGCCCTCCAGCCGAGGAGGCCGAACGCCCGCCGTCGCGCTGACCGCATATGCGCGAAAGGAGGATGTTCAGCGAGCGTTTGCGGCGGGCTATCAGATGCACGTGGCGAAGCCGGTGGATCCCGCGAAACTCGTGACCATGGTCGCCAACCTGGGTGGCCGGACGCTCGGCACTCAATAGCGCGATTGTGCGTCCGCACCCAGGACTTCGACCGCGTGCTACCGAAGGACGGGATGGTCTCGGTTTCTTTCACGTCGGGCACCGTGGAACTGCGGTCGTGGCCACCCGTGATCCCCACGCCTGCCGGCTTTGCATGGGATGAACGCACGCGCTGTCACCGCGCGCCGGCTGTTGCGTACGCGGATGCCGTACGGGCCCTCGTTGCGTCGAAAATACCCTACGAGGACAACGCGCGCCGATACGCCGAGCTTGCGGGAGGCGTGCGCATCCACCGCGACCCACGCCCATACCAAACTGCGGCGCTCTCGGCATGGGCGGCGCAGCGCGGACGCGGCGTCGTGGTCTTGCCGACAGGGGCGGGCAAGAGCCATGTCGCGGTGCTCGCGATGGATGACAAGAAGCGCGGCACGCTGGTCGTCGCCCCCACGCTCGATCTCGTTCGTCAGTGGTTCGACCTTCTCACGGCGACGTTCGGTCCACCTGTCGGGCTCGTCGGAGGTGGAGAGCACGTCGTTCATCCGATCACTGTGACCACATACGACTCCGCGTTCTTGCACATGGAATACCTCGGCGATCGTTTCGGTCTGATCGTCTTCGACGAGTGCCATCATCTACCGAGCGCGGCATACGCGTTCGCGGCGCGCGCCAGTCTGGCCCCTTTTCGCTTGGGGCTCACGGCCACACTGGAGCGCGCAGACGGGCGCGAGGCCGAGCTGGCGGAGCTCATCGGGCCCGTTGTCTATCGCAAGGATATCGTCGAGCTCTCGGGTGACTATCTGGCCGAGTACGACATCGAGCGAGTCTCGATCAAGCTCTCTCCCGAGGAGCGTGATGAGCACGATGCAGAGCGGGCTATCTATCGCGAGTTCCTTCGCAAACGCGGCATTCGCATGAGCGAACCATCGGGGTGGGGTCAATTCATCATGCAGGCTACGCAGAGCGCCGAGGGCCGCCGCGCGATGGCCGCATATCGGCGCCAGCGCGAGCTGGCGTTCGCGCCGTGCGCCAAGCTCGATTACCTGGATCACCTGCTTCACCTGCACCGCAAGGATCGTGCGATCCTGTTTACCCAGGACAATGCCACGGCTTATGCGATCGCGCGCCGATTTCTCGTTCCGGTCATTACGCATCAGACCAAGGTGCGCGAGCGGAGCGCCATCTTGGGCGGCTTGGCCGCGGGGACCTATCACGCAGTCGCGACTTCGAAAGTGCTGAACGAAGGGGTCGATGTCCCCGACGCCAACGTTGCCGTCATCCTCTCCGGCAGCGGGTCGGTGCGCGAACATGTCCAGCGACTCGGACGCATTTTGCGTAAGAAAGGAAACAAGAGAGCGGTGCTCTTCGAGCTCGTTACGGAAGCAACAGCGGAAACCTATACGAGCGAACGCCGCAGGGATCACATTGCTTACCGCTGATCTCGTCAACGCACGGCGTCGGGGCTCCGAACTTCGTCTGGTCGCGCTCGACGACGTCTCGAGGCTGCGCGCCCTGACTCTGGCCGCCGAGCTTCTGTCGTCTGCCGGCGCGCACGTGGGACG
>JALYHX010000265.1 GCA_030776305.1 Myxococcota bacterium | reverse complement strand
GAGGGTCTCTCTCCGGGACGTGTCGAGGTCGCCGCCGAAATTGGCGGAACGCGCCTGCGACTCTCCGTGGACGTGCGCGGGATCGATATGCGGGACGGCCAAGGGCAGGTGGTCGACATGGCGCGATCGCACGCGTCGCTCGAGCGCGCACCGCCCATGCGCGTCGAGGGGCCGCCGGAAGCGAACTACGACGACACCGATGCGCTTCGCATCGTGATGGCTCTCTCCGAGGACGGTCCAGGGCTCGACGGGGACCGTGAGATCGGCGTCGACTCCCTCAGCGTTGTCGGCGTCCGCCTCGACTCGATCCCGCGCCTCGCCCTGGCTCCGTCTCCGTGTGCCCGGCCCTACGCGAATGTGCGGTGCTGGGCCAGCGCCCCATTGCGGCTCGTCATCGATGATTTCGATCGCGATCACCCGCTCGTCGCAGAGCGGTCCATCCGCGCCGAGGTCGGGGGCGCCGTCGTCGTCCGGTCTGATGGTCGCAAGGCCCAAATGATTCGCGTGCTCGGGCCGCGTGCATTGCCGCATGAGTTCTTCGATCCGCCCGATGGGGTGACGAACAGGTCCATCGGACGTCTTCGCGCGACCTTGCGCCCATTCGTCGTGCGGGTGACGCCTGGTGGCGCTCCGGCCATCGGAGGCACGGATGCCGGCGCCGTCAACGCACTGCGCGCCGAGTTGGGGTCGGCGTCGGCGATCTGGGGCCAATGCGGCGTCACATTCGGTGATCCACGGCAGTTGGAGGTTCGATTGGTCGACCCGCCCCCCGCTCACCTAGTCGCCATAGGCGACGACCTCGGTATCGCGGCGAGCGGGGGTGCGATCCACCTCCGCGTAGCCGACAAGACCATCAGCGTGACGACCTCCTCCGGCGAAAGCCCCGATCGTGTCGCCCGCGACCTCGCCAGGGTGGCGGAGCACGCGGGGTTGGTTGCCGTGGTGTCGCCGAATGCGCGGATCGGGCCCGGGCTTGCGCCGAGCGTCGATGTATCGTTGCGCCGCAGGGATGGTGCGCTGGCCGCAATCGACGCCGTTCCGGGGGTGCCTCTCTCGACGGACCCCACGCTCAGCGTTCGCATCGGCTCCGTGGACCTCGGCGACGGGCTCCAGCACTTCACGGACATGGATGCCATGGCGGGTACACTGGAAGAGAGGACCCTACTCAAGGCGATCGACGACGGGGATCCAACCACGATCGAAGTCGTCGTCGTGCCGCTATTCGCTGGGGGAGGTCGCATCGGCGAGTCGTTCATCGGGAGCGACTTATCGAGCGTTCGCAATGTCGTCCTGCTCGACCGTGCCGGGATTCGTTCAAGAAAGAGCAGCTTGACTCTCGCGCACGAGCTGGGGCATGTCCTCATGGATCGTCCAGGGCACCCCGACGACTACGGCGAGGATACACCGACGCTCCTGATGGATTCAGACGCCGCGGATGCTTCGCCCTTCGGGCCGCGCCGCATCACGCTGCAAGAGTGTGCGCGCGTCCTGCGCCAGTCGGGCCCCGGGGGGCGTATGCCGCTTCTCGCCGATTGGCCGATTGGTCCCATCCCTATGACCGAGCAGAAGAAGTAGCGGCCCCTTCCATTTGGGAACGCGCTCCTCAATACGAGCCCGTCGCCACGTCTGTCGCGTACGCGGTCCACGCGCTCGGCTTGAGCTGGCCGTAGCGGAGCTGCGCGTAGTCGAACCCAATGAGACGCGCGATCGAAAACGTCGTGCTGATCGTGCCGTGCGACAACGTCCCAACCCCGGGAACCTGAGCAAGATCGGGCAGGTCGAAAGACAAACTCGAACCGGGTGCGACGATCTGCCATGTCAGGAGACCGTTGCCCGATGCGATGTTCACGACAACGAGATCGATCGCGCCGCTCGCCAGCAGGGCCACATGCGTACCGTTCCATGCGCCGGGCGAGGGCTGTGCAAGCGCAGGAATCGCGGGAAAGCCAGTGAGCGTGACCAGCGCGTTCGCATTCGTCGTCTCGATCCGCTTGATCACCGATAACGGTGGCGATCCATTCGGTCCGCTCACGGCTTCAGCCGTCAGGTCGTACGTCGCGCCGGAGAGCGTGCCATCAAGCGAAGGGACTCCGACGAACGAGACGCTGCCCGAGACGGGCATCAACGTCGTCGCAGTTCCTTGCGGCAGAATGGCGAACTGACCAGTCGCGACGTTGATGGCGAGCGTCGTGAGGAGCCGATCGGGTCCGCGCGGGGTAGCGATCGGAGATTGCGGCCGGATGCTGAGCGCATGATCGAGCAGCGTCGTCATCGGGATATCGACGCTTGTGGTTTTGCTTGCCGGCTGGACCAGCACACCACGAACGATCCCCATGACGTACGGCTCGAACCGAGGTGGGTTGACGGACCGGTCCTCAAGCCCGGCGAGCGCGTAGATTGTCTGGTTTCCGGGAAGCGTAGCGGTCGCGTACGCGTAACCGCGCACACCATCGGATGCGGGCGTGGTTGCGCTCCCCGGGGACGGCAGCTGAAACGCGTCGAGCGGATTTCCCGTGGCGGCCCAGACGTACGCCACACGCTGTTCATTGCCCGTCGGCGTAGGGACGTTCTTCCAAGGGGCGCGCTCGAACTCGATTCCCCCCACCCATACGAGCTCCCCGTCGATCTCGCCCAACCGCGTGGGATACCAATTGCCGGTCGAGGGTGGATCCCCCTGACAGGAGGCATCGAGTTCGGGCGCCAGATATGCCGTGACCGAGTCTACGGGCACATCGACGAATGTGACCGGCTGATGGCACTTGGCAGCAACTGTGACGGTGACTTTCCCAGTGAGCGATGGCCCGCTCAGTTGCGCCACACCGGATGAGTCCAAGATTCCGATCAGCGCAGTTGCAATGCTCGAGCCTGCGATTGCCTTGCCGCCGGTCAGCGGCACTCCAGTCAACGAATCGAATGCGAGCACTCGAAGGTTGCCTGACAGGGCGCCGCCATACAGGCCGCCTCGATAGCCGTCCGCGGAGTCACTGTACGTGAACGCGTCGCGGGCTTGGTCCAGCGTCGCGTCAGCATTCGTTACCGCCACGTCCTTCGACCCCGCGGCTCCTGGTGGCGTCGTGCAAGCCAAATGGGTGGCGTCGGTGAAGGCCAGCGACGTGCATGGCTGGCCGCCCACGGCGACCCAGGATCCGCTCGTCCAGTGCGTGCCACTCCCCATCAGGGCGATGCGTGTGCCCCCGGTCGTGGCTCCGGCGTTTGGCGACACGACGAAGCCGTCGTAGGAGAATCCCGC
>JALYHX010000264.1 GCA_030776305.1 Myxococcota bacterium | reverse complement strand
CGGTGAACGCGTTGCTTTTCTCGTGAGCGAGCGAAGCGTGCACGGGTTCACAGCGGACCGCGGTGAGTTCCTGGGGCTCGGGGGTTATGCGTGCCCGGAGTCGCTTCAACGCTGGGGCCTCGCGGGGCGGACGGACGCCGGGGTCGACCCTTGCGCGGCACTGCAAGTGCACCTCGAGGTGGCGCCAGGAGAGTGCGCCGAGACGCACTTCATTCTGGGCCAGGGCCGCGATACCGCGGACGCTCTTGATCTCGTCGATCGGTTCCGAAATCGCGCAACCGTGGATGCGGCATGGCAGGCGCTCGGGTCTTTCTGGGACAATTTCCTCGGGAGCGTTCGGGTGAAGACCCCGGATCCCGGCATGGACCTCATGATCAATCGGTGGCTGCTGTATCAGACGCTCGCGGCTCGGGTTTTCGGCCGTACCGGTTTCTACCAGTCGAGCGGCGCGTACGGGTTTCGCGATCAGCTGCAGGACGTCCTCGCGCTTCTTCACGGGGCGCCCGAACGTGCGCGAGCACATATCCTGGAAGCAGCCTCGCACCAGTTCGAGGAAGGCGATGTCCTTCACTGGTGGCACCCGCCGTCCGGCCGTGGAGTGCGCACTCGGTGTTCGGATGACATGGCATGGCTACCGTTCGTTACCGCCGAGTATGTGTTCTCGACCGGCGATGCGTCGATCCTCGCGGAGACCGTGCCCTTTCTCTCGGGCGATTCCCTCAGGAAAGACGAGCACGACCGGTACGCCGAATTCACCGTTTCAGAACGCCGGGGCACCCTGCTCGAGCATTGTCGGCGAGCTCTGGAACGCTGCCGGACCGAGGGCCCTCATGGCCTTCCGTTGATGGGGGACGGCGACTGGAACGACGGAATGAACAACGTCGGCGCGCAAGGCATGGGCGAGAGTGTGTGGCTCGGTTGGTTTCTCATCGCGACGATGTCGCGGTTCGCGTCGCTGTGTGATTCGGTGAACGCGGGCGAGGGCGATGACTGGAGGAGCCGAGCCAAGTCGCTGCGCGAGCGGATCGACGCAACGGCGTGGGACGGAGCTTGGTACCTTCGAGCGTTCCACGACGACGGCTCGCTTGTCGGGTCCGCGTCCTCCCGTGAATGCCGCATCGACTCCATCGCGCAGTCGTGGGCCGTGCTCTCTGGAGCAACGACGGAGCCTACCAGCCGGGCCGCGCGTGCGGTCCAAGCGGCGGACGACCAATTGGTGCGTGAGAACGACAGATTGGTACTCTTGCTTTGGCCGCCATTCGATACGACACATCACGATCCTGGATACATCCGGGGCTATCCACCCGGGGTCCGCGAGAATGGTGGCCAGTATACGCACGCGGCCGCGTGGCTTGGCTGGGCTTACGCGGCGATGGGGAAAGGCGACCGCGCCGAGCGCATTTTCCGACTCCTCAATCCGATTTACCACGCGCGCTCCGCCCAGGAATGTCGCCGCTATCGTGTGGAACCCTACGCTCTCGCGGGTGACGTCTACAGTGCACCGCCCTTTGTCGGCCGTGGCGGATGGACTTGGTACACGGGCTCCGCGGCATGGACCTGGCGCCTTGGCGTCGAGGCGATCCTGGGAGTGCGAAGAGAGCGCGGTCAGCTGCGCATCGATCCTTGTATTCCGTCCACGTGGAAGGGCTTCGAAGCGTGGGTTCGCGTCGGGACGAACGAGATTCATGTCGTCGTCGACAATCCGGATGCGGCCAACCGAGGAATCGCGAACGTGGTACTCGACGGTCGCGTGCTCGAGTCCAACCTGATTTCCGTCGATGCAAACGGGACACGCACGCACGAAGTGCGCGTGACTCTCGGTGTGCGCCGTGACTCGTCGAGCAGGGCCTCCGCACCGCAGACTTGAAAGTCTGCGCGGGATCTACATCGGTGGTGGACCCTGCGCCGGCGGAGGGGGCGGAGGCGGTGGGGGGGGCGGGAGATCGATACCCTCCCACTGCGGCGTATGATTGCTTTGCTGCATGCCGTCGTACGGACTGACTCCAACCGCCTTCATGTGCTGGTTCCAGATGAAGACGCCCGGATACGAATGCAAACCGGAATCCGTCTTTAGGAGCGCCGTCAAATAAAGCTGCGACGAATTGCCCCCGCCCTGGAAGGGAATTCCTTCACGGGTCGACGAGAAAATAAGCCAGTAGTACTGCTCACCCTGGCACTGCGGGTACTCGGGCGCCCACTTCGGCCAGCTGTTCGTGATCCCGGGGCTCTTGACCTTCATGCACGCCGGCGCGTCGTTCGCCTTGAGGCGGGCCGGCGTTCCCCCGTGAGAATCGATGACGTTCACTTCGGAGTTGGGCGCGTAGTACATGTCGTCCTGCGCGGGGACCCGATTGAAGGCGATGAACTTGTCGTCGGGCGAATACGAAGGGTAGTAGTCGTTCCAGTTCGCCTCGGACGCGCCCATGATGGGACTCGCCATTCCACCGGCGCCGCCGTTGTAAGGTACGGACCACAGGTGCGCCGAGCCCTTGACGTTGTTGTACGGCTTCGGACCTTCGCGACCACTGACCGAGGCGTTGGTGGATGCGTAGACGATCGTGTCGCCGGTCAAGTGAGACCACGTCGGAGACGCCACACCGGACGTGTCGCCCATCCGTTGCACGATGCCCCAGCTCGCTCCATAGTTCGCGGCCATCGCGAGGGACGCTTGGTCTCCGTTGAGCATTCCACCCGCGAAGATCGACGGGGCCGTCGAAGACAAATCGATCCAGCCAAGCTGCGACAACGGCGATTGGTCCCACTCGCTGCCGCTCTGGAAACCCCACGGCGCAAAAGGCGCTGCGCCGACTCCGCCGTCGGGCAGGTTGTTGGTCCCCCATGGGCTCTCGTTCTGCATCGCCACGACCATCCGGTGCTGGTTCAAATCGTTCCAGACGTGCGGCGAGAAGCTCATCATGCCCAGCCACGGCATGCTGAGCGCCTCCATCCCACCCGGGGTGAGCCACGGGGGGAGCTTGCCGGTGTTTGCGGGATCGACCATGGAGGCCACGCCGTCCCAAGGCCACTCTTCGATGAACGTAACGCTCTTGCGGTCCGGAACCGCGACGTGACAGCCAACGCAAGCCGCAGACCCTTTCGGCAGATTGAGGGGGGGCGATCCCGCCCTTGTCGACAGGTCGCCTCGCTCGGAGCGCGCGCCTCGCCACTGCGTTTGCGGAACGGTGAGGGCGACCGAAACATTCTCATCGCCAACGCTGAAGCTCTCGAGCCAGGCCTGGCCCACCTCCTTGCCGACGGCTGCCCAATAAATGATGGACCCGTTCGCGAGCGCCGGGGCGATCGTGAACGTTGTCTGAGAGCTCGCCGGAGTCCCGCCACCCGGGCTCACGGCCGTCACGGTGACGGTGATGTCCTCGCCCCATGTGGACGCCGCCAGCTTCTGCCAAATGTCATGGGGGATCTTCCACGTCTTGCTCGACGTGTAGACGATGAGGTCGCTCATCTGCCGACCGGCGTGGATCCGGATCTGGAAGAGCGTCTGATTGGTGCTGGCAGGACTGAAGCGGATCCGGGCCCTCGCCCAGTTGTTGGGGAACAGTGCCCCGTCGGGCGGCTCTACGATGCACGGACCCCCTGTCGTCGCGGGCGTTCCGCTGAACGCCTTGCGGGCATTGGGAACGTCCCGAAACGGGATCTGGGAACCATCGTCCGGCGCCTGCTCGACGTACTCGTGCTGGCCATTTTCAACGAGCTCGTCGCACGTGGGGTCGCACGTCCGACCGACGGCGCAGAGACCGACCGACCCGCCCGTTCCAAGGGCGATCCCAGCCTCGATGACCCCGCCATCGGGACCCATGTGAGGGTCGCGGTATATAAGCGAAGAATCCGGCCGGCCCGCCGAGGGGTCCGAGCCACCGGCTCCGATGGGCGAGCCGTCGCTATCGAGCGAGCCACCCTCGACCGAGTCGTCGGCGAGCACGCGCACCGCGTGTGCGCAGCCGGTAGCAACGACGACCAGGCATGCCATCGCCAAAAAACGGTCAATCATGGTTCATCCGGCTCGTATCACGGTTCATGCCACGACGCGACGCTGCCCGGCGTGCCTGGCCGCTCGCGAAGGGGACGATCTTCGCGCACACTATCGGTGCGGATTAAGTACCGCGTAGACCGGCCCATCAGGCAAGAGCCGACTAGGTTAAGACATCTCCCTCGCGCCCGAGGTCGCTGTTTGGACGTCCCGTCCACGCAGGTCGACTGCAATCGTCGCGTGCACCTCGCTTAGCGCAGACTTGGGGCGTGCGCGCAGCACGGCGCCACGGTCACGCCACCACGCGCGCCCTTCGGAGGCGTCGTACAGGGCCGCGTCCGTACACGCGAGCAGCGCGTCGCGTAGCACCTGCGCCGTCGCCGGCCGATCCTCGCGGCGCTTGGCTAGACAGGCGAGCATCAGTGCCTCGATGTCTGGTGCCAGGGGCTTGCCGAGGCGCAGCGACAGCGCGATCGGCGCCTCCAGAAGGTGCTTGCTGCACACCTCGACGACCGTCGCCCCTTCGAAGACGTGCTGTCCGGTGAGCAGATAGTAGCCGACAGCGCCGACGGCGTAGACGTCCGAGCGCGCGTCGACCTCGTCGGGCGAAGTGATCGCCTCGGGCGCCAGGTACATCGG
>JALYHX010000263.1 GCA_030776305.1 Myxococcota bacterium | reverse complement strand
TTCGAGCTCGGGTACCGCGGGGCGTTCGTTGCCGACTCCGGTTATGAGCCATTTTCGACGCAGAACTATTTCGCCCAAGTCTCGATGGCGGCGTCGCGCACGGTCTACGCTCGGGGACGCTTTTCATTCGCGCCGGGGTTGGCGTACGACTACGGAAAGAGCGGGGCGACGGCACGTGGGGATGCAACTTCGTTCCAGATGCATCGCATCGTCGTTCCCCTCGAAGGACGGATGCACTTCGGTCCGTGGGGGTACGCCTTCCTGCGCGCCGCGCCGGGCGCCGCGCTCGAGAGTGTCGAGGTCAATGACCCGACGTCTCCGGCCCCACTGACCAAGAGCCGCTGGCTGTTCGCCACGGATGTGAGCGCCGGATACGCTTTTCCATTGCTGCCACGCGCGAGTCCCTATGAGGCTACGCCTCGCGTATGGATACAGACCGACTGGGGCTATGGGTGGGTCGCCGCGCAGCGCCTCAATCTCGCCCCCGACGTCCCGTCCGGAGACCCGCGCCTCGCAAGCGGCGTCGACCTCGGTTCACTCACGATGCGCGGAGCATTCTTTCGAGTCGCGGGTTCGGTCAGCTTCTAGCCCTCGTCCTTGCATGCGCTGTGGCCAGCGCCGCCGCGGGGTGCGACGGCAAGCCCAGCGCCATCCCAAGAGCGCCGCTCAGTGGAGGCGCCGAACCGGCGTCCGCAGCAAGCGTTCACAGCAACGTCGCGCGTGGGGACTACGCTGGTTCGGCGGCGTGCGCACGCTGTCATACCGACGTGGCGGCGGCGTGGGAACACTCGCCGATGCACCGGATGACTCGCGACGCCCGAGGCGCGCCACGCGCCGAGGTGCGAGCGCCGTTCGACGGTACCCGCTGGCGCTTCAAGGACGACGCCGTCGTCCTCGATACGCGCGGGGGGGATCGGTTCGTTCGGATCGAGCCCGCCGTCGGAACCGCGACCACCTACCGCGTGACCCGTGTCATCGGTGGGAGGACGCGCGAGGATTTTGCCGGCGTGGACGTGGGGATGAGCAGTCCGTCGTCCGAGGTCGTGCTCCCTGTCTCGTTTGTCTTCGCGACCCGCGCTCTGCGTTACAAAGGATACTCGGTGATGGTGCACGAGCGCGCGACGCTCCGCGCCGGTCCGGTCTGGAGTCGGACGTGCATCTTCTGCCACAACACAATCCCCGAGATGGATCGATTCCTCGGTGCGATCGCGGGAGGGCGCTCCCGCCTCTACCAGGGGGAGACCGTCGACGGCTGGCTTCCGTCGGATCGGCGGATGCGCATGCGCGTTGTCGACGAGGCGGCATTCGATCGCGCCGCCGGGGCGGAAATCGACTTTCTTGGGACGCACGCGTTGCCCCACGCGCGGGACGCGCGCGAGATGGCCAGCGCGGCGATCGACGTCGTACGCGCCCGGTTCGATGGGGCGGCGCTCGTTGAAGTGGGTATCGGCTGCGAGGCATGCCATGGAGGGGCACGCGAGCACGCGGAAGACCCGAAGGTGCGTACATCGATGGTGCCGACCGCACCCTGGCTCGACGTCGGCTTGCCGAGCGGCGGCGCACAAGCGGTCAATCGCGCATGCGCGCGATGTCATCAGGTCCTCTTTTCGGGGTATCCGTTCACCTGGGAGGGCGGTCGTCGCGATTCGAGCGCTGGTGGCAGCCACATCAACTCCGGAGAGGCTCGCGACTTCATGCTCGGCGGATGCGCGAGCGCCATGTCGTGCACCACGTGTCACGATCCACACAGCGGGGCCAATGCCAACAACCTGCGATCGAGCGTCACGCGAGCGGGCAACGCCATATGCACGGCGTGCCATGCCGCGCTTGCCGACGATCTTCGGTTGCGTGCCCACACGCACCACGACCCCAACGGGGCCGGGGGCGCTTGCGTCGCTTGTCATATGCCACGCAAGAACATGGGACTCGACGGCGTGCTGACGCGCTACCACCGCATCGGCTCTCCGACGGACCCGGCACGCGTCCTCGGCGACCGACCTCTCGAGTGTGCTCTCTGCCACTGGGACCGCAGCGTGCGCGCCCTGGTCGAAAACATGGAAGCGTGGTGGCCAGTGCGCTACCCGAGGCAGCGGTTGCAAGAGCTCTATGGCTCGCTCGACGCGAACACGATGCACGCAACGCTCGAGCGCGGTAAGCCTCACGAACGCGCTGTCGCCATCGGGGTTCTGGGCGAGGCCCGCGTT
>JALYHX010000262.1 GCA_030776305.1 Myxococcota bacterium | reverse complement strand
TCGAAGTGCACGCCGCAGCCGAGGACGATCGCGAAATACGACTGTTGAGCCGCCCCGGGGATGGGCCCGTTGCCCTGATAGAGGGGGTGTGTTTGGTGGTCCGGCTGGTTCAGAGCGAACTGAATGTTGCCGCTCGTGTCCGTGAGTGCGGCACCCGAAAGCGTGAGCATCGGCGAGACGGCGACACGCGGGCCCAAGCGAATCTCGGCACCGAAACCAAGGCGGAAGAGCTCGAGCCCGCTCGCGCTCCAGGTTCCGGTCGCGTTCGATACCTGAAATTTGCGAAAGCCAAATGAGATGTCGCCGACGAAGGAAACCGAATTCGCATCTCCCGCGAGATAACGAAAACCAGTTCCGATGAACGAGGTCGACGCGGTCGTCGCCGTCCCTTCGAATCGGCGGCCGGCGCCCATGATGCCCAGTTCCAGTGTGACGTAAGGAATATAGCGATACGCCATGCGCGCACCGACGTCGGCCTGAATCGCAAGACCGGGACGCACGAAGTCGGCAGTCGTCTCGATTCCGGAGCTGCCGGATGGTGGACTCGGGGCATTGACAAAAAGCCCGCCGCTGTAAATGAGCAACCCCATGCCGGCGCCAAGCCACAGGGAATAGGCAGGTGCTTGCGTTCCCGCCCTCGAAAGACCCGATGGGCCAGTGGGGGGCGGAGCGTAAGGATATTGCGTGGGTGGCGGAGCCGCCGCGGTGGGCGTCGCCGGAGGAGACTCCGGTCCAGGCGGAGCCGCCGGCGGTAACGTGGCCGGAGGCTCGGCGGTCGGGGGTGGGAGCGGCGGGAGTGTCTGTTGCGCGCGCGCCGAAGACTGGACAAGCAGCGCTGCAACGAGAAAAGCGCCCCCGGAGACCCTCGTTGCGCGCATCGCCGACCTCATCACGACTGCTGCACGCGTGCGGAGCACTTCTTGATGATAGGCGATGGGCGGCCTCGACGCAGCTCGGGCCGAACGTGAGCGACGCGTCCTCGGACCGAAACGTCGCCTCCACCTGCCACGCGACGCGCTACCGTTGGGCCATGGCATTCAACGAAGAACCAGGCTGACGAGATGCCGAGGCCATGGAAAGAAGTCGGTCGCTACGGGAGCGTGGGGATCGAACTCGTGCTGGTCATCTTGATTCTCGGCGGAATCGGCCACTGGCTCGACGAACGCTACTGGGGCAGACACGGGTGGGGAGCGGCCACTGGATTTCTCGTCGGCGTCGGGGTGGGGGTTCGCAACCTGGTACGGACCGCCGGGCGCATGCAGAAGGACATCGAGCGTGCGGAAGCGCAGGACCCCGAGGGGAGCCGCTGGACCGTGGACGAGAGCTGGGTTCACAAATCGGAGGCCCGCGGCGTTGCGCGCACCCCCGATTCGGAGCATACGTCCGCGAAGAGCGCCAAAAAAGACGGCAATGATCTCCCGAACTGAAGCCCAATCTGGCATCGACGCACGGCTGCGCATGTCGATCGTCGCAGTGGCGGTGTGCGGCGGCGGATTGACTATTCTGGCGCTGATCGTCATGGGCCAGCGCATCGCTTGGTCCGTAGCGGTCGGGGCCGCGCTCGCGGCGGGCAATCTATGGGTTCTTGCGCGCGTGGTCACGGCGCTTCTGCCGAACTCGGAGAACGGTTCCCATCACGCAGACTCGAGTGGGCCGCTGAGTGGCGCTACCACATGGGTCCTCCTCGCAATATTCAAGATGTGCGCACTTTTCACAGTGGTCTGGCTTCTGATGCGTTACGCGGTCGTTTCGCCACTCTCGATGCTCGTCGGATTCGGCGCCCTTCCGCTGGGCATTGCCATCGCCTCACTCCTGAGCGATAGAAGCGCGACCCAAGCGCCCTAGGCCCCCACGATGCCCGAGCACACATCCTTCTTCAGCTATCTCCTCGCGCAGTTTCCCGCGTTGGGACACAACGCGCGCATCTTCGGCACGTCCTTGTTCGGCCAGCCCGTGACGGCGCACGGCCTCGAACCGCTCGTGGCGAGTCTGTTCGTCATGCTCCTGGTGATCGGCTTGGCGCTCGGCATTCGTGGTCAGCTCATCGACTATGACAAGTCCGTCGTTCCCGATGCGAAGCTGACGCTGCGCACCTTCTTGGAGGTCTTCGTCGGCTTTTGGTACGGCACGATGAAAGACATGATGGGGCCCGCGCGCGCGAAGCGTTACTTTCCGATTGTAGGGTCGCTCGCGTGTTTCATTCTCTTCGCGAACGCGCTGGGCCTGGTTCCGGGATTCATTCCGCCCACGTCCAACTGGAACATCACCATGGGGTGCGCGCTGATCGTGTTCGTGATGTTCAACTACTACGGCTTCAAAGAAAACGGGCTTGGCTATGTCAAGCACCTCTTTGGGCCCTACATCGGCTGGTGGGGCATCCCCATCAACCTGCTCCTCTTCGTCATCGAAATTGTCTCGATGCTCATTCGACCGTTGACCCTGAGCATCCGGTTGATGCTCAACATGGCGGTCGACCACCTTCTGGTCACCCTGGCGCTCAGCATGATTGCGTTTTTTTTGCCCGTTCCAGTGCTCGTTCTGGGCACGCTGGTCGCGATCGTCCAGGTCATGGTGTTTTGTCTCCTCACGTCCATCTACATCGCACTGGCGACCGAGCACGAAGAGCACGAGGCGGAGGCACGGGGGCATGGCATCGGCGCAGCGCACGGAGCAGGCGCGGGGGCCTGAACTTTGCGCGGGGTTTGTCGCCTGGACAAAAAACGACTAAGAGGAGCCGCCCGCAATCACCGGGCCCTCGACCGAAAGAAAAGAAGGAGCCATTGACGATGTCGATCTCGAAGAAGCTCGCTCCCGCGGCGCTGTCGTTCGTCGCGACTTTCCTGCTGCCGCTCCTGGCGTTCGCCCAGGACGACCGTGCGGGCTCGAACGCGTTCGACGTGAGGGCCTGGGCCGCCGCGGGTGCGGGGATTGCGATTGGGCTCGGCGTTCTCGGCGGTGCGCTTGGGCAAGGAAGAGCGGCAGCAGCGGCACTCGAGGGCATCTCGCGCAATCCGGGTGCATCGGCACGCATTCAAACGCCGATGATTCTGGGCCTCGCGCTCATCGAGTCGCTCGTGCTGCTCGCGTTCGTCATCGCGTTCTTCCTGCAGGGTTTCGCGAAAGGGTGAGGAGCGGTCTGAGCGCCTTCACCGGTTCCAAAGCCTCAATCGGACCGCGCGTCACTCGCGAGCGCGTCGGTCGGGTTCGGCCCATCCGAGCGGGAATCTGAGGTTGCATCCGTTCCTGAGTCGAGGGCTTGGCTGGCGTCGAGCCCCGGAGCGTCTGCGCCCGCATCCGTCGCGCTGCCGGAATCGAAGACGATGATACCCCCGTCGAACCCAGCGCACGTGGCGGGGATGCAATCGAATCGCAGCCCGAAGCCGCCGTCGAGCGTGGCCCCCGGAAAGCACTGGCACTGATCGACGCGACTGGCGCAGGCGCTCGGATATGCACAGGTGAGCCCCTGTTCGTTACAGCTCGCCAAGTTCGCGTTCCTCTCACTGGCCGGACAAACGTCGGGGTGGGGCGAGGCCGGGCAAGCTGGGACAGTTCCTGCGTCGACCTTGTTCCCAGTGCCGTCGGTGCACTCGAAGACGCCGCCCGTGCAGACGCACAAGAGCGATACCCGGAGGACGCCGCACGTGTACTCGGGACCGCACGTGCGACCGTCGCCTACGCATGCCACCCCGATGGTCTCTGGCAGTGTTGCCGGGCACCCGACTTGAACGTCGGCTTGCATCGCTGCCGGCGTCGCTTTTGAATCACCGCACGCGACATGGGCGACGGCGATCAAGGTTGCGGCGGCCCCGAGAGCCCTCGACCGAAGCGAAAGGCACGAAGACGGCTTGGGGGGCCGCACGTTCACGACGCCGCGGGCTGCGGGATTCGCAGCTTGAAGGTCGCCCCGCGGCGCGAAGTCTGGACCGTGATGCTGCCGCCGTGTTCCTCGGCGATCTTCTTGACGATTGCAAGGCCAAGCCCGGTTCCTCCCCTCTTTCCGCTCGTCACGAAGGATTGGAAAAGGCGGTGTTCGATCTCTTTCGGAATGCCAGGGCCCGTGTCGGAAAAAGTCACGAGCAGCGACCCGTCGTGTTTGTCCCGCGTGACCTTGATGACGAACTTGCCCCCCCCGCGGCCCATCGCCTCTACTGCATTGCGTGCAATGTTGTGCATGACGCGCAGAATCTTGCCCTCGTCGAAACGTGCGGTCCCTCGCTCCTGCGAGTCGACCACGAGCTCGATGCCGCGCTTGGCAAGGTCGCTCGCGAGCTGTGCGCGTACATCGTCGAAGAACTTCTGGAGATACACCCTTCGGATGAGAACGCTTTTCTCGCCGCGAGCGAATTCGAGAACCTCTCGTTGCATCGCGCCGATGAGCTCGAACTGCCGCAAAATGAGCTGCGCGTACCGCTCGCGGAGATCAACGTCCTTGGAGGTCTGCATCAGCTGCACGTATCCACTGATCACGCTCAGCGGTGTCTTCAAATCGTGAATGACGCTCGAAAGCAGGCGTCCAATCGTCGTCAACCGCCCCTCACGCTCGCGTGCCTCCCGCGACAACTGGAGGAGGATTGCCGTCGACGCGTTCGCCGCGATGAGCTCGAGCAGCTCCCGATCCTCGTCACGGAACCGGCGTCCGCCGCGCTTGTTGTAGATCGCGAGCGCTCCCATCGGCACTTTGCGTTCACCTTCGAGCGGCACGATCAGCGCCGTCTTCGTCGCTGCGCCGCCCACGCGCTCGTCGAGCTCACGGTCGCGGCGCGAATCGGTGCCCGCGTCGCTCGTGACCAGCACTTCATTGTGGCGCATGACCCATC
>JALYHX010000261.1 GCA_030776305.1 Myxococcota bacterium | reverse complement strand
CGTCGGAACAAGGGCACCGATGGAGAAGTCCGCGATCGTGAGCTGCTCGCCGATCATCCATGAGCGGCTCTTCAGCTGTTCGTCCAGGACGGCTGCGAAGCGCGCGAAGTTCTCCTCGCCGCGAGCGATGAACGCATGATCCGGCGCTTCGAGGCCGAGTACGACCTTCGAGTTCTTCTCGAACGTGACCATCCCGATCGATTCGGCGTCCCAATGCGCGCTCTCCCAGGCGAGCCATCGCAGGACGTCCGCCTGGCCGCGTGGGTCCGACGGCCAGAGCCCGCGCGCGGGGCGCTTCGACGCGAAGTAGAACAGGATCGCGTTTGCCTCCCAAAGGACGAAACCGTCGTCGTCGAGCGTCGGCACTTTTCGATTCGGATTGAGCGCGGCGTACTCAGGAGCGCGCTGATCACCGCGGCCCAGATCAACCGGCACGAGCTCGCACTCGACCGCCAGGTGGTTTTTGAGGGCGACGACGCCGAGGGAGCGCGAGGAAGGGGGAAAGAGATAGAGGCGCATTGGTCAGCGCTTCACCGTGAAGAGCTGTTCGACCCTCGCGAGGAGAGACGTCCATCCGCCCTCGTGTCTGCGGCCACTTTCGTCGTCGGGGATGCTGCGGTGAAGGATCGTCAACTGCGTGCCACCATCGCGTGGCTCGAACGTGACCGAAACGGTCGTCTCGATCCCGTGCGTATGCTCGGACATCCACGTGTGCTGGACGGCTCGCGGCCGATCGATCGCGGTGAACCTTCCGAAATGGCCATGGAGATTAGGCGAATGCACCACGACGCCCTTCTTCTCGAGCACCGCAGGCTCGATGCCGAAGTAGAACATCCCGTCGACGGCGAGGTTCATGATCGCCTTCTTGGCGCCGTGCCACGGTCCGCCGGGGCTCGCGGGGTCGAACCATACGTCGAACACCTCGTTGGGCGGGCCTGGAATGAATCGCGACAGTTTTAGATCCACGAGCTTCATTTGCGCGTCCTCTTCTCCTCGAAGAACAGCTCGATCCGATCGAGCTGTTCGGACCAGAACCTTTCAACCTCCGAAGCCCACCGCGTGACCTCTCGCAGCGGCGCAGGGTCGAGCTCGAGGGTGTGCTCGCGGCCCTGACGCGTGCGGCGGACCAGTCGGGCGGCTTCGAGTACCTTGATGTGCTTCGACACCGCGTTGAGCGACATATCGAAAGGCGCGGCCACGTCGGTGACGCGCATGGGTCCCCGGGTCAGCTGCTCGACGATCGCGCGCCTGGTCGGATCCGAAAGTGCGACCCAAATAGCTCCGTCCGTGGCGTGCATTTCATTCAACCCTGGAGTTGAATGTTGATCGCACCTCGGAACGTGTCAAGCGAAACGCCCACGCGAGGCAAATGGGAAGGCGGACGCGCTTTGCGCGCGCTGGCGCACGAAGACGTTTCGGCGGCGCCTCGAGCTCGCCTCGACGAACCGCCCCGGTGTGTCGCTCGCGGCGCGGTGGAAAGGATGCTGCAAGCGTCTCCACGCCCGGGCCTGGACAAGAAGTAGCGCCCAACGCCCGACTTGGGAGGAATGGCACAGGGCAATCGTCGAAACGAGCTGTACGCCGCAGCTTTCGGCGAACGGCTCGTAGAGGCCAGTCCATTGAATGTGGCTCGTCCGAAGGCCGTCGAGTTGGCGCGAGCCCAGTCCCTGCGTGACGCCATTCACGCGGTGGCCGTCGCCCCTCATCCGGTGGGCGAGCGCCGCTTCATCCTTGCGCGGGCCTTCCTCATCATACGCAAGCCCTTGTTCGTCACGAGGCAGCGCCTGCTCATCGAGAGACGGAGCTGCCCCGGCGCGGGCAGGCGCTACCCTTTCGCAGAAAGACGCCTTGCCTCGATGAGGCAGGCCCGCCTCCTCGGAGGCGACCGCTTGCTCCCGTTTCGGCGGCGGCTTCCCCTCACGCGGCAGCGCCTCCTCGACGTGAGGAAGCCTTTGGTCATCACGACGCAGCGTTGCCACCCCCTGAGGGCGCCATCGCTCACGACCGGAAATCAACGACTTGGCGAAAATCGACATCGCCTCGGTCGATTTCGGTCCCCTGACGTCCGGAAAACGGGGTGCGTCTTGGCTTAACGGAGTGAGGACCACGAAGGCGACACACGAGGCGCCGCCGGGCGGGTGCTCGCCACGTCAAGAAAGGACCGCACATGAAAACGAACAAAGACAAGATCGTCAACGACAACCGCTCAGTCGTCCTCCCGCACGACACACGGTGTCCGGCGGTGGAAGTCGGCACCGAGGACCACGCGCGACGTTGGCATTCTGTCCCGCGGCGAAGTAGGGATACGCGCCGTAGTAGCCAATGAGCCCGCGCTCGGTCGTCCTCCCGCACGACACCAGCGAAAGGCAATTGCAACCAGACGAATTCGGTCCCTGGGTAACTATGTCCAGCGTACCTTGCGCGTTCAGCGAGGCCGATTCGGAAGCAGACTCTGTCCGAAGCCGTTGGATTCCGATGGAAAAGGCGGCGAACGTTTCGCGGTGGGCGTCCGTCGGCGCAGCAACGCCGACGACACGCCATGGATCGAACGACCCCACCGACGACTTCACGGTCTTTCGGCCTGGTGCTGCGCCTAGCTCGAAATAGGCACTGTCGGCGACGGCCACTCTCCGAGACCTCCCGAACGGCGCGCGCAGCGCGGCGCGGTGATTTGAACCAACGATCGCTATACCAACGAGTCCGATCCGACCGACAGTACACTGCGCGCGCCCGACGCGAGTGCCGCGGGAGAAGCTCTAGAGGAACTCGAGGCCGTGCCGCGCCGCGATGGCGCGCATATCCGTCGCCGCTCCACCCGACGGCGTTCCGGTATCGACGTTGGCTCTGCAGATCTCGTCGATGCCCGCTTCGAACACGCGTGCAGGCGTACTAATCGTCAATAGCCGCCCGGGCTCCTGCGAGGTGCACGTGAACCCGTGTGGAGCGCCGCGCGGAATGACCAGCATTTCTCCGGGACCCAGAGTGAGCTGCTCGCCGGCAGCCCGAAAATCGAATTGGCCGTCGAGGACGATGAAAGTCTCCTGGAACGGCGGATGGCGATGAAGCCCCGCGCCAGAGCCGGGGGCCTCCGTCGATTCGAAGATGCTGTAAGCGCCGTCGGCATCGCCGTCGACTCGCTTGAAGGCCATCTTCATCCGGCCGAGCGCGTAAGCCTTTCCCTGCATCGGGCCGAAGTGCCGCGCTGGGGCGTGCGTCGCGTCGGCGTTGGGAGCGTCGAGCTCCAGGCCGTGGCGCGCGAACACGGGGCGAACGTCGATGCCGGGGTCCGTGTTCGCCGCGCTCACGTCCTTGACGAATGCCTCGAAGACGCGTGCGGGTGTGCCGATCGTCAAGAGACGACCAGCCTTCGGCGACGTGCAGCGGTACCCGTGCGGGGCGCCGCGCGGGAC
>JALYHX010000260.1 GCA_030776305.1 Myxococcota bacterium | reverse complement strand
AAATCCGGCTCACCGTCCTACGGATTACCAAAAAGATTTCAGCACCGACATACCGCTTTCTTGCGGCCGATTCGAGGCACCAACCTCAAGTCGCTCACCCGGCGTCGTGTCCTGTGGCGTCCGGGGATGCTCGCACCAGAAAGCCGTCGGCGTCGACGAGCATCGCGCGCTGCTTGAGCAATCGGCCAACCGCCCGCTTGAATGCCTTCTTGCTGAGCCCGAAGACGGCGCGCACTTCTTCCGGACTCGACCGGTCGCCGATCCGCGGAGCGCCTGGACGCGCAAGGATTTCGAAGACGTTGCGGGCATCCTGTTCGAGCTCTTCGTGAGCGTGGCCACGCAAGGAGAGTTCGACTTTGCCGTCGGCGAGGACATTGGAGACTCGAAATCGGGCCGCGTCGCCGCACTTCATCGTATGAGGCTCGCTCGCAGGCACCAAGCCGACGAACGAGCGTTCGACGATGACGAAAAGCCCGATGTCCGGATCGTTGCGCCAAGCCTCGCCATCGACCCATTCATCCGCCCGAGCCTGGACTCTGCCCCGTGTCAACGTTTCGCTCACGCGCGTGGTTCCGGCGAGGCGCCCATTCTTGTCGACGTAGAGGCCAATCGCGTGCCTTTGACCGGGACGCAACTCCACGATCTGCTCCGCAAACGGCACGAGAAGCTCTTTCGGCAGGCCCCAATCGACGAACGCACCAAAGCTCGTGCAGGCGGTCACATCGAGAAAGACGACCTGACCGCGTTCGAGCTTCGGGGTCCGAGTGGTCGCAATCGGACGCGACTCCCCGTCCAGATGCACGAATACGTGCAGCGTGTCCCCCTCCTTCGCGCCTTCGGGGACTTCGCTCTTCGCGAGTGGGAGTGAGCCGCCCTCATCGTGGGCGCTCAGCGCGAGCCATGCCCCCTTGGCACCCAGTCGGCGAATGGTCACCGTTGCGAAACGCCCGAGGAGGTCCTCCACAGAAGACATCGCGCCTACTGTGACACGGTGCCGAGCGCTCGTGGAGTCGACGCCGCGCAGCGAGTCGGGGGCTGCGTCAAGGCGCGCGCTCTTGACGGCACTGCCGATGCGCGTCAATCCATGACGCATGACCCTCACGGGTGTGATCGTTCTTCTGGTCATCGCCGGGGTGTGCGGCAGCCTGGGATCCGGATTGGCTGGATACAGTCATCTCGGTTGCCTGAGTTCGATCGCGCTGGGTTTCGTCGGCGCATGGTTGGGGGTTTGGGTCGCTCGGCAGTTGCATCTCCCCGCGCTCTTCGTCCTGCACATTCAGAACGAGTCATTTCCCGTCATCTGGTCCATCGTCGGGGCAGCCGTTTTTGCGGCTTTGATGAGCTTGTTGGCGCGGCGTAACCCTGGCTTCTAGCGCTCCATCAAGCAAGCTCGACACGCTCGATGATCCCCGGGCCGCCCGCAAAGACGACTGCGTCGAGGAGGAATTCGTCGTCGACGAGCTCGAGGACAGGATGGTCCCGCCGCAAGACGACGAAACCGCCCGCGTCGCCAAAGCCGCACGCCGCGGCTCCGTGCAGAGAGCCCTCGCGCCAGAGTTGCTCGGCCGGAGTACCGCTCGCCGGGGCGAAAGTGACGCGTGTTCGGGTGCGCAAGCGCTCGTGAGTCTCTAGCGCGCGAAGGTCCTCGATAGGATCGACGACGACATGGCTGTCGACTCCGGTGCACAGGCGGACGCCCGCCACGCGCAAGGCGCCGATGTCGGGCAGCCCGTCACCGAGATCGCGTTCGCTCGTTGCGCAGATGCATGCGAACGACCGAGCACCTCCCAAGAGTTTCGCCTCGTGTGGCATGAGATTGGTTGCGTGCACGGCGACGAATCGGTCGGAAAGTACGCCGTGCTCGGCGAGGAGTTCCATCGGTCTGCGACCCGACTCGGCGACGCATTCGTCGATCTCGCGCTGCTGCTCCGCAACATGCATGTGAAACGGAACTTCGTTTCGGATTGCGTAGTCGCGAAGCGGCGCCAGCCATGACGGCGGGACCGCGCGAACGGAGTGGGGAGCCACACCGATGACGACCCCCGGGTCCAACCTCCATCTGGCACGAAGAGTATCGACATCGCGCAGCACGTCGTCGACACTCGCGTCGCAGAAGCGCCGTTGGACTGGGTCGGCAGGGCGACCCGGCCCGGCGCGGTGGTACGCGACGCGCAAAAGGGCGACGCGAAGTCCTGCTCGCTTGGCTGCCTCGACGACCGCATCGGCAAGGATCGTGCGCTGCGCGTACGGAGTCCCGTCCGGCTGATGGTGCACATAGTGAAATTCTCCGACGGTGCGCACTCCGGCCCGCGCGAGCTCGCGGAACGCGACCAAGCTCATGGCGTGGATCGATTCGGGGGTCAGCGACGACGCCACCTCGTACATCTGTCCCCGCCAGGTCCAGAAGTCGTCGGGCGTTGCGGCTCCGTGCAGGGGACGCTGCGCACGGCCTCGCATCGCGCGCTGGAACGCATGCGAGTGAGCCGTCGAGAGGGCAGGAAGGCGCAGCGTACCGTCGGGTGCACGCTCGAGCACCGTGCCGAGGTTCACGGACGCGGCCTCATTGGCGCAGGTCACGCGCGCTCGCGCGCGTCACATAGTAAAAAGCCGGCCAGTGTCGATAAAAGATCGCGTGCATGATCGGCGCCCCCGTTGCGGCCACATCCTGCCCGATCGTACCGACGATGCGCAGCAGTGACTTGGGTCCCACAGCGCGGGGCCCGACGTCGTCATCGCCCCGCAGGGACACGAATACCGTGACGATACCGAAGTCCTTGTCACTCACCGTGACACGGCACGTCTCCTCGTCGCTTTCTCTTTCGCAAAGATTGCGCGGCTCGAGGCGCCGAACGCTCATCTTGAGCTTCGCTTGTCCGCCCGGACCGACTTCACGACTCTCGACGATGCCAAAGAGCGTAATCTTTGAGCGTCGCCATTGGTCCGGCTGCCGCTCGACCATCACGGGGTCGTACTCTCGCGCGCCTGCAGCAGCGGTCGTTTCCTCGTCCAGCTCGACGTAGTGCGCCGCGTGCCCGTAGGAGCCGGCGCCGCACGCGGCGGCGCAAAGCGCCACGGCAACCAGAAGGCCGGCACCACTCGCGATGGTGATCGGGACGTTCTTCATGCGCGTGCCATCAAGCCTCATTAGGATGGGCAATGGCAAGTGTGTCGCGTCACGGCGTACTTGTCTGCCTGCGCCACAAGCGAAGCACCAACTCGAGTGCGACCAGTGTGAGCAGCACGAGCGCGACCTGTCCGCTGATGTCGACCGATCCGCGTCGTTCGCCGACACCCATGCCCGCCGCCCGTGATGCCGCCTGTCGGGGACGGAGATCGAGCTCGCGCGCCACCGGCGTCGCCACGCGAACCTCTGTTTTGCCGTCCACCGTCAGGCGGTACAGACCCGCGAGGGGAGGTACCACGCGAACGCCGCGTTCGTCCCGCGCCGTACCTATAGGGCCCGCGGGACCTTGCGCATCGACGCTCCCTGCGCCGGCGAACGTCCAGGTGGACCCCACGTCGCTTCGCTTCGCGGTTGCGTGTTCGCGCGCCTCGCGCGCCCACGCCCCAAGTACGGCGAGGAATGCGGGCCGTAGCGCGAAGTCACTCGCGTCAATCGAGACGGGCAGCGTGACAATCCACACATCTCCCCGACCCACGGGGCGTCGAGCCACGAGCGGTGCACCGTCTGCCCACTTTGCCAGGGGCTCGAGCGCGGCGATATCTTCCTGGGCGAGGACCGCCCGGCGGGGCGCACCGAGATCGAGCATGCTCGACGCCGATTCCGCGAGCTCGCCGATCACGCTGGCAGGATCGACCCCAGCCGACATCGTCTCCTTCCATGCGACGGCGTGTCCGAGCGCCGGCTCGAGCGAAGCGCCGAGCGGGGCGGTAGCGGCATGAGAACCGAGCGCGAGCAGCACCACTCCGCCGCTTTCGAGGTACGCGGCGAGGGCGCGCCGCTGCTCGGGCGTGAATCCGGGAGGGTCGTCGAGCAGCACACCGAGCACGCCCGTGAGGTCCTCCGCGCGATCCGGAAACGCGGGTATCGGATGGACATCGATGTCCAGCTTCATCGCTGTAAGCGCCTGCTCGGCAATCGGCGCGCCCCCCGTGACCACCGTCTCGTCCGCTGCATCGGCCACGACTGCAATGGCTCCACGTTGGGCTTCCAGGACGACGGGCGCCATGTCATCGCTCGAGACGGCGTCGATGCCCGAGAGGCGCGCACGCACTGGTTCTGCGTTCTCGGACGGCAAGAGCACGGTCACTTCCACGTTCGGCCCGGCCGGTGACACCGCGTGACCGAGGGTGTTTCCGGCTGCATCCTCGACCACGACTTCGCGCCCCGCTGGGCTGCCTCCCGGTCCACATACGACTTGAATCCGTACCCTCACGCCGGCACGATCGGCGCGCATCAGCGCGCAATCGAAGCCTTCCGCGCGCAACTCGGGCAGCGCGATCCAGATGGGAACTGCACTCGACGCGCCGAGTGGGGCCGCGTCAGGACGGCCGTCGGCGAGGTCGCTCAGGACGATGATGCGGCGATCGCTCTGTGGAACCGAAGAGATGAGCCCTTGGGCAAGCGCTACGGCGCCGTCGAGGTCCGTGCCGAGGTCCGTCTCGGAAATGGCGTCGATCGCCCTGCGCGCCGCACCGAGGTCGGTGGTCGCAGCAAGCGCGACGCGCGGCGGTGCGCCGGCGAGCACGACAGCGAGCGCGTCCCCGTCTCTTGCCGACGCCAGAAGCTCTACGGCACCCATACGCGCGCGCTCGAGCCGCGACCTGCCTCCCCGAGCGCCCGCGCGCATGCTCATCGAATCGTCGACGATGATCGCCATCGCGACGGAAGCACCAGTCGAGCGCTGCAAGGACAACCGCGAGCAGCGGACGAACGGCGTCGCACCGAGGATGGCGAGCGTGACCACAGCCGCAGCGCGTGTCGCGAACAGCGCGCGGTCCTCCATGTGCGATCGGCGGCGAGCTTGCGGAGGCGCGGGGGGAACGAGGCGCGTGGGGGCGAACGGCTCGTCCTCTGCCCTGCGCCTGCGCAGTCGGTGCGCGAGGTACGGCGCAACGACCAGAAGCGCAGCAGCAAGTGCAAACGTCGTAACGAAGGTCACGTGGGAGCGCTACGTGTCGGGATGAATCGTGTTTTCCTAGCACGTCGCGTCGACGCAGCGAAGGCGACAGGAGCGTCGCACGCGGCTACCTCACGCTTTCGACGATCCTGCGCCACAGGGGATCTGGTGGGCTGCAGCCGCAAGGGTCCGGCGCAACGGCATAGGCCGCCGCTGCAGGCGCGTTCGCCCTATGCCCATGAATGACGCTTCCTCGTCGCGTACCTTCTCTCGCTTCTTCGCAAACGAAGCTGGCTGTTCGAATTCCTTCACTCGTTCCGCCGAAAGCGAGGCTCGCGAGTCGAACACCTTGGCTCGCTTCGTCCCGAGCGAAGCTCGCTTTTCGATTCGCCTCGCTCGCTCCGTCGAAAGCGGTGCTCGTTGATCGAGTACCTTCGGTCGCTTCTTCGCAGGAGGACGCTGCTCGTCAAGTTCCCTCGCTAGCTCCTTCGGAAGCGAAGCTCCTTCATCCAGTTTCTTCCCTCCCTCCATCGAAAGCGAAGGTCGCTCATGGAGTCTCTTCGCTCGTTTCCTCGAGAGCGAAGCACATTCATCCAGTTTCTTCGTTCGTTCCTTCGCAAGCGAAGCTCGCGGACATGGTTTCTTCGCTCACTCGTTCAGAAACGGGCCTCGCTGATCCAGTTTCTTCACGCGCTCTCTCGAAAGCGACGGTTGCTCGTCGCGTTTCTTCGCTCGCTCCTTCGAAGGCGTCGCTCGCGGATTGCATTTTTTTGCCCACTCCTTCGAAAGCGTAGGTCGCTGATCGCATGTCTTCGCTCGCTCCCGCGAAAGCGTAGCTCGCTGATCGCTTTTCTTCGCTCGCTCCTTCGGATGCCGCTGTGTCGCCGTCTTTCATGAATCCACAGGGCCGATGACCTTCACTCCTGATTCGCCAAGCGAGCCTTGTTCCCGAGGAGCGAGGCAACCGAAACGTTGAACGAGGGATGACCGGTCCTGGACAACACATCGCTGCCATGCCCTGCGACTCGGTGTCAGGCAATTGGCGGGCGCCGCCCCGGGGGAGGTGGAGTCGAGCTACCGCCCGATGTACGATCCGAGCTCGCGCTCTTCGGACGCGGCGCGGAGTTTCTTGAGGGCAGCGGCCTCGATCTGACGGACGCGTTCGCGCGAGAGGTTGAACGACTTGCCCACCTCCTCGAGCGTGTGGCCCGGCCCTCCGTCCATGCCGAACCGGAGCCGCAAGAGTTGCTTCTCGCGAGGCGTCAGCAAGTCGAGGAGCGCACGCGTTTGCTCTTGCATCCGCTCGCGCGCGAGGTGTTCGTCCGGAGCTGGCGAACGCGGGTCCGCCACGAGGTCCACGAGTCGGCCGCCGTCGCCCTCTTCCCCGAGGGGCGCTTCGAGGCGAAGTGGCTCCCGGACCAGCCCAACGATGGCGCGCACCTTGTCGAGCGGCAGGCCGCTGGCCTGGGCGAGTTCGTCATCTGTCGGTTCGCGCCTCCCCTGCTGAGCCATCGCCCGGCGGACGCGTTCGAGCTTGTGGCGGCTCTCCAGAAGGTGCACCGGCACCCGGATGGTGCGGCTCTGGTCGGCGATCGCTCGCGCCATCGCCTGACGCACCCACCACGCGGCGTAGGTCGAGAAACGAAGACCACGGCGCCAGTCAAACTTCTCGACCGCGCGGATGAGCCCCAGCTGACCCTCCTGGACGAGGTCGTGCATGTCGAGACCCTGGCCGACGAATCGGCGCGCATAAGTCACGACCAGCCCGAAATTCGCACCAACGAACTCGTGCAACGCGCGCGACGCATCATTGACCCCGCGCGCGAAGGCGCGCCTCGATCGCTCGTCGCCACCACCGCCCCGAAGGTCACGGGCGAAGCGGGCGAAGACATGACGCTCGAACCGGGCGTCTCCCAGCTCGGTTGCCAGGCGGGCCCTTCGGCGCCGCCGACGCTCGCGCGTCGAAGCCTCCCGGGCCGGACGAAATAGGATCGCCGCCGCGTTTGCCGCGCGGTCCAGCAGACGCGCCAATTGCTCGGCACGTCCGGCGTCGTCCCCGTCCTCTTCCGCGTTGCGCTGGAGCGCCGAGGGGTGGACGGTACCGGCGCGCAGTTCCGCCGCGATCGCTCGGATCGACGCGCTGGCCGCTCGACTGCCGAGTAGAGCGTGAAACGCGTCGCGCTCGCCAGACTCGATGCGACGAGCAAGCTCGACTTCCTCATCGTGTGAGAGGACGCGTCTCCGCGGCGAACGAAGCGTGGTCGGAGCGGTGGCTGCGGTGGCGTCATTCGTGGCAGTGCCGGCGAATGTCTCGAACTCGAGCGCCCGGTTAGGAACGTCTCGCCGAGGGGCAAGGGCTGTGCTGGGTAAGTTCACGATTCTCAGATGGGTGGGATGCCAGGAACGGACGTCGCGTCGCTCCGGGCGAGGACAACACGTGTGGCCGCTGGGGCCTTCCCGCGGTGCCCTACATTAAGCACGTCGAGCCGTTTCGCCATGCTTTTTCTCCCGGCTGAGGTGCGGCCCAAGAAGCTACATGGCCGTTGCCCGCGCCGGGACGACGTGGTATTCGCGGTCGAAAGGCGGCGCCTAGTCCAGGTCGCTTACCAACCTCGACCTTTGAGCCCCGTCACTATTGGGAGCCGTCGTATGGCTCGGACCCGACGGTCGGCTCGGCGTCGGGGCCGCGCCTCGTCACTATGATGTGTCCGTGCCCGTCTTTGTCCGGGTAACCGTAGCGGAATCCGGGGTCGCGGCCCTTTTGGGCCGCAAAGAGCTTTCGGACGTCGGCGGCATCCCGATCGTCGAGCAGTCCGAACGGAGCCGGACCGTTGAACGTCCCGAACGTGTCTTGGATGAACCCGGCCGGCGTCGCGAATCGCGGCGGTATTCCGGTCGAGTCGGAGATCATCCAGTCCGTGTGGTCGAGCAGCCAGCGGCGGATGAGCGCAAAGTGATCACTCCACAAGAGGTGGCTCGCCGCCTTCGTCATCGCTGCGATCTTTCCCTTCGGGCTCAGGTACGCGAGCAAACTCCCGTCCGCCTTGAGGTGAAAATCGTCGAGGTTGAAGCTGATATGGCGGAGCACGCGGACCGGAGCGTCCGCGATGCCGGCCTTTCGGAAGCGAAGTTCGGCGCTCGCAAGGAGCGCGTGTCGGTCGTTGGGCGTCTTCGCCGCATCGATGTCCGCCTGCGTGACGTACGCAATCGATCCGTCCGGGCCGAGACGAAAGTAGCGGAGGCTGACGGGCTCGTCGCCGTGCACCACGAGAGCGGCGAGCGCGAAGAGGACCTCTCCAGGGAGCTCCGTCTTCGACTCTTTCTCGAGGTTGTCGGTGCGGGAGTGCGCCTTCTCGAAGAGCCGCTCGAGGTGCGATCGATGAACGGCCAGTTCCCGATCGAGGAGGAAGGCCGGCAGCGTGTCGATGGGCCGGATGTCCCCCGCGGGTTCGAGAGAGATCGTGGTGATTTCGGTCGCATCGGGAAATGTGGCGAGCGCGCTCGCGAGGTCACCTCCGCCGAATGGGTAGACGACGACGCTCGGCAGGTCTTTGGGCCGGAGCGACGCGATGAACGGCTTGGCGACATCGACCCAGGCCCTCTGGTATTCGCCGTACGCGCGCGACAGGGCGTCGCAATGGCGCGCCACGACGGCCGCGTCGAACCGCGTTGGGACGTCGCCGGTCGTCCCACAGGCGGCGACGCGGAAGAGCGTCTGCGCCTGCGCAATGAAGTCTTTTCCATCGGCCGAAAGCGCGGCCGAGTCGGCTGGGGCCGACGCGTCGGCGGTCGATGCCGGCGCGCTCGCCGAGCGCAAATCCGATGCCGCCGCCGAGGCCGCTGAGAGAGAGGCGCGGGCATCGGAGGTCGCCATCGCGATCAGCGTCGCGTCCGCAGGTCCCCTCTCGCTCGGGGGCGGCCCCGGCGCGCGCGCACACGCGGACAGAGCAGACCAGGCCAGCGCAAGTAACACCCCAGAGCGAAAAGTCATCGAGCGCTCTCCTGCGAGCGCCGGCGCGCCCGAAATGCAACATAAGCGGGAAGACCCGTCACGACGATCGCCAATCCGATACGGGCTTCGCTCGCGCCGCTGGCAAGGACGCTCCACAGCACCCAAAGATTGACGCCGACGAATGCCAGCGGGAGAAGCACGCCACCCGGCACGCGAAACGCGCGCGGGGCGTCTGGCCGGCGGTAGCGCAAGACGGCGACGGCGGCGACGGTGAGGGTCGAGAAGACGACGATGGCAGACGTCGCGAAGTTGAGGAGCTGGTCGAAGCTCCCGCTCACGAGCTCGACCAGGGCCACGGCAGACTGGATGACGAGGGCGACGAGCGGCACCTGAGTCTTCGGGTGCAACCGCGCCACGGGGCCGAAGAAGAGGCCGTCCATGGCCATGGCGCGATAGATGCGCGGACCCACCAGCACCGATGCTTGCATCGAGCTGAGGACGCAAATGGCGACGAGGGGCGAGAGCACTGCTGCGGTCGCGTCGCCGCCGAGGAGCTTTGCGGCCACACGTGCGGGCTCCGTCGTGTGCACGAGGACGTCGAGGGGCATGGCCCGCAGGTACACCACGTTGACCAGGAGATAGAGGACGACGCAGAGCGCAGTCCCGAGGGCGAGCGCGCGCCCGAGCGTTCGGGTGGGGTCGCGCATCTCCCCGGACACGTAGGTCGCTGCGTTCCATCCGCTGTACGCGAAGAGCACGGGGACGAGCGCCCGCGCGATGCCGTGGGCGCTGTCGCCCGGCACGAAGAATGGCGCAAGTCCGCTCGCCACGCCGTGACGCGGCATGAGCAGTCCGAGCGCGAGGAGTCCCGCAAAGGCGAGAAGCTTCGTCACGGACAGCGCGTTCTGCGTCCACTTGCCCGAGCGAAGACCAAGTGCATTGACGAACGTGAGCGCGACGATGCCGGCAGCGCCAATGGCGACGGGAGCCATCGCGGCGGTCACGCCCAGCATCGGTGCGAGGGTCGCGCCGAATCCCGCTGCAAGCGTGGCGATGGATCCTGGGAAGGCAATCCAAAAACTCATCCAGCCGCTCAGGAATCCCAGCGCCGGGCCGTACGCTTCGCGCAGGTAGACGTATTCGCCGCCCGACCGGGGAAAGAGGCCACCGAGCTCACCGTTGCTGAGGGCTCCGATCAGCGCGACGCACCCGCCGAGGAGCCACGTCGCGAGGAAGGCCGCGGGGGATCGCACGTGTTCGGCCACGTACGGACTGACGAGGAAAATTCCGGCGCCCACGATGCTGCCGACCACGATGAGCGAAGCGTCGACGACACCGAGGCCGGGCGCGGGTCGGTCGGCCATGGCAGCCGGGGATAGCAAGCGCGAGCCGGGTCGGCGAGCCCCACGTTTGCGAGCGAGAAGAGCTCTGGCCAAACATGCGCCGAGAGGTACTAGGATGCCGGCCGTGCCGACGCGCCTCCGACTCTTCACATCCACCTGTCTGGTCGCCCTTGCCATCTCCGTGCTCGTGAGGTGCAAGCCCAAAGCCGGCCAAGAATGCAGCGACACCCCAGGAAGCTGCGTCGACAAGACGTCCCACGCGGTCTGCATCAAGAAGAAGTACGTGATCGAGACGTGCAAAGGGAAAGGCGGCTGCAACGACGACGGCAAGAGCCTCGTTTGCGA
Source organism: Myxococcota bacterium (assembly GCA_030776305.1). Taxonomy (GTDB): domain Bacteria; phylum Myxococcota_A; class Polyangia; order Polyangiales; family Polyangiaceae; genus Palsa-1150. Next base: position 3,424 of record JALYHX010000260.1, on the reverse strand, counting down.
CAACACGATGGGCGACGTCGGCGATGGCTGCGCGCACGAAGGGGCACGGGCTTGCAGCGAGGACGGCAAGTACGAGATCCGTTGCCGCGAGGAGAAATTCGCCATCGAATGGGCATGCCGTGGAGGTTGCGCGCTCGACGACAATGCGAACCCCAAGTGCAAACCGACGGGCGAGGTCGGTGACGTGTGCCGTCCCGACTCGATCGTGTGCGACGGCGCGCAGAAGACCGAGCTCTCGTGCGTCGACGGCAAGTTGGCCGTACATCGCACATGCCACGGCGACCGCGGATGCCAGACGCTATCGGGCGGCGGCGTGGGGTGCGATCGTTCGATCGGGTTCGAAGGCGAGGAGTGTCAGGAGGAGGGTACAGGCACGTGCGATACGACGCGCAAGAACGTACTCGTGTGCATGGGCGGCCACTTCCACGCGCAGCTTCACTGTCTCGGCGCACTCGGCTGCGAGCTCCCGGGCAACTACAGCGCCCGTTGCGACAAGAGCATCGTCCAAGAGGGTGAGGCTTGCGACGAGGATATGGCCATTTCGTGCTCGACGGAGGGCAAGCAGGTCAAGTGCACCGATGGGCGGTTCGTCGTCGACAAGAAGTGGAAGCCCAAGAAGGGCGAGACGTGCAACAACCGGTACCGGATCAGCAAGGAAGTGGCTAAATTCGAAGCCCGGTAAGCGACGTCGAGTCAGCGCGCACGGCTTGGCAAGTTCGATCGGACGCACGCCTTTCAAGCGTGACGGCGGGCTGCGCATCCTCGTAGTCTCGAGAACGCACGAAGGGAGTCATCATGGCCAAGGGAATCGAGAAGGGTAAGAAGGACAACAAACCGAAGCTCTCGATCAAAGAGAAGCAGAAGAAGAAGAAGGAAAAGAAGGCCGGGAAGTAGCGGCCTACCTCGACGATTCAAGCGACGCCGTCCGCGCCGCAAGCCGACGGCGCACCGGTGTCTTTCGAATAGGTGCACGAGGGCGTGTGCTCTGGGCCGGTCGCCGGAATTCGACATCGGCGGCCGGCTCGCTCAATCGGCGTTTGGCGGCGCGCTCAGCGCAGATCCCTCCCAGCGACTGCCGATGAAACTCCGCGCCCGGCCCACGCCTCCGCGCTGGTCGTCGTTCGCCTCATCGCCGCGGGACAGCTGCTTTGCGATGCGTTTGCACGGCTACGCCGACGGCGTGAAGAAGACGCCGTATCCCACGATTCCGTGCGTCCGGTGAACCGGGCCCCCTCGGCACTGGCGCTTCCGCCCCCGGAGCACTAATTTGCCTCGTCTCCAGGGCTCCCCGGAAAGGCTCGCGATTATCCATCATGCTCGCTTGGGCGCTCAAGAAAGCTTTCGGCACATCCCACGAACGCGAGATCCGCCGGCTCAGGCCACACGCGGAGGCCATCAGCGCGCTCGAAGACAGGATTGCGAAGCTTTCTGACGCTGAGCTGAGGGCAAAAACCGACGAGTTCAAGCAGAAGCTCGACAACGGCGCGACGGTCGACGACCTCCTTCACGAGGCTTTTGCCGTCTGCCGCGAGGCCGGCAAGCGCGTCCTCAAGATGCGGCATTACGACGTACAGCTCATCGGTGGAATCGTCCTGCATCGAGGATCCATCGCCGAAATGCGCACCGGCGAGGGCAAGACGCTCGTCGCGACGCTTCCCTGCTACCTGAACGCGCTTGAAGGCAAGGGCGTGCACGTCGTGACCGTCAATGACTACCTCGCCAGACGCGACGGCGAGTGGATGGGCAAGCTCTACAACGCCCTCGGCATGTCCGTCGGTACCGTCGTCCACTCTCAGGGGGAACAAGAAAAGAAGAGCGCGTACCGATCGGACATCACCTACGGCCAGAATAACGAATTCGGGTTCGACTATCTGCGCGACAACATGAAGTTCAGCGCGCTCGATTACGTCCAGCGGGAGTTGCATTACGCGATCGTCGACGAAGTGGACTCCATCCTCATCGACGAGGCGCGAACGCCGCTCATCATCAGCGGTCAGGGTGAGCCATCGAGCCACAAGTATCGCCAGATCAACGAGTGCATTCCGCGTTTACGCAAGGACGAGCACTACGTGGTCGACGAGAAGGCCCACTCGGTGACGCTCACCGATGACGGAGTCGAGCTCGCGCAGAAGCTGATGGGAATCGGCAACCTCTACGACCCCATCAACCTCGAGAGCTTGCATATCCTCAACCAGTGTCTGCGCGCTCATTCGCTCTACAAGCGCGACGTCAATTACCTCGTCACCGAAGATGGCAAAGTCCTCATCATCGACGAGTTCACCGGCCGCGTCCTTCCTGGACGACGCTGGTCGGATGGGCTGCATCAAGCGGTGGAGGCCAAGGAGAACGTGCGCATCCAGGAGGAGACGCGCACGATGGCGACGATCACGTTCCAGAACCTCTTCCGACTCTACGGGAAGCTCGCCGGGATGACTGGGACCGCCGACACCGAGGCGACGGAGTTCCACGAGACGTACAAGCTCAACGTCATCCAGACTCCGACGAACAAGCCGATGATCCGCGAGGACCACGAAGACGTGGTCTACAAAACGGAGCGCGAGAAGTTCACCGCCGTCGTCGCTGAGATCCTCGAGTGCAACGAGAAGGGGCAACCCGTTCTCGTCGGCACGACGAGCGTCGAAAAGAGCGACGCCATCGCGAAGCTCCTCCGAAAAAAGCAGATCCCCCACGCGGTCCTCAACGCGAAGCACCACGAGCGCGAAGCGTTCGTCGTCGCGCAGGCGGGACGCAAGGGTGCGATCACCGTCAGCACCAACATGGCGGGGCGCGGCACGGACATCGTGCTCGGCGGCAACCCCGAGATGATCGCGAAACTCGATTTTCGTGAGGCGGCCCGCGACCCGGACAAGGAGCCCGAGGGCTTCCAGGAGCTCGTCGCGAAACACGACGAGGCGTGCAAGGCCGAAGGCGAAGAGGTCAAGAAGCTCGGCGGACTTCACATTCTCGGCACCGAGCGTCACGAGTCGCGCCGCATCGACAACCAGCTCCGCGGCCGCGCCGGACGCCAGGGGGACCCAGGGTCGAGCCGCTTCTACCTGTCGCTCGAGGACGATTTGATGCGCATTTTCGCGGGCGACCGCGTCAAGTCGCTCATGGATCGCATGGGGATGCCCGACAACGAGCCGATCGTGCACCCCTGGGTGACGAGGAGCATTCAGGACGCCCAGCGGAAGGTCGAAGAGCGCAACTTCGATATCCGCAAACATTTGCTCGAATACGACGACGTGATGAACGAGCAACGCAAGACCGTCTACAAGCTGCGTCAGCAGCTCCTGCTCGGGATCTACAAGCCAGAGAGGGTGGACGAGGACGGCAAGCCGACGGGCAAGGTGCGCGACATCGGCGCCGACGCCCGAATTGCCGAGGAGGTCAAGCAGCAGATCACGGACATCGTCCTGCACCA
>JALYHX010000259.1 GCA_030776305.1 Myxococcota bacterium | reverse complement strand
GTGTTCAGTTCGAGCTTGTCCCCCGCAAGTCCGCGAGAAGTGCTTCACGCGGACCGTCTCTCATCGAATGGGCGGACCCCACTGTGGAAAGCGGCCAGTGGACCTGGGCGTCCAGTGCGAAGGGAGCCACCTTCGCGCCCCGGCGTCGCGCGAAGTGATCCTGCTCGACACCCACGCACTCATTTGGTTGCACCAGGGACACCCGAGAGCCCGCCCGCTGAAACAGCGAAGGGCCAGACTCTTGGCGTCGCCCGCAAGCATCCTCGAATTGCAGTTTCTGGTGGAGGCCAGACGTCTGCGACTTCGCGGCTCATCGACCGTCGAGGATCTCGCTGCGGATCCCCAATGGCTCGTCGATGAGCCGCCAGCCGGAGGGTGGTTTTCTCAAGCGATCGCAGTGGACTGGACCCGGGATCCCTTCGACCGGCTCATCGTGGCGCACGCGCTTTTTCGATACTGGCGCTTGGCAACCGCCGATGCCGTCATCCTGGAACGGCTGCCGCGAGCGAACGTGATCGAGCTCTATCTCTCCGCTCGATCACGCGTGCCCGTCGCAAGGGCACACGTTCTCGCCACTCGATCACGCGTGCCCTTTTGCAAGGGCATGTCTTCTCGCCGCTCAATCACACGTGCCCTTCGCAAGGGCATGCCTTCTCGCCACTCGATCACCCGTGGCCTTCGCAAGCGCATGCCTTCTCGCCGCTCGCCCACGCGTGCCCTTCGCAAGCGCATGCCTTCTCGCCACTCGTTCACGCGTGCCCTTCGCAAGGGCATGCCTTCTCGACACTCGTTCGCGCGGACCCTGTCAGAATTTTCGTGTAAGCGGCCGAAGTAAACGCTCGCCGGCCGCACGGGGTCGCGAGATCGCCGAAGGGCCATGCATTCCTCTAAATGCCGCCTGATAGGACGTCACTTGCACATTGCTGGACGCCGAAAGCGATCGCAGCTCCAACCAACGACCTAAGAGAGCCGTTTGACGTCGGTCTCGGAGCGCCCCTCGGGATACACCCTTACGACGTTGCTCGACATGCGCACCGGCATGCGCGCATGTCTTGCGCACGTAGCCCTGCCCTACGCTGCATCGAGCTGCCGCATGACAATCAGCGTGGAGTCGTCGGACACGCGAAAGCGCTCGACGCGGCTAGCGCTGCGATCGGGTGGCAACAATGGTTGTGGTGGCCACGAAACGATGCCCGATGTTGTCGACGATGACTCCGAAGCCCTCGAGCGTGCGCACGCCCAAGAGAACCCTGTCGTTCGGCTCCCCGAAAACGACTTCGTCGTTGGTCTCGTAGCCTCCGGCGCGGAGGATCGCGTAGCCGACCTGACGCCGCAGGATCTGCTTGCTAGCGGTGGCGAACTGGCGCTCCCGGCGAGGAGTGATCCCGACGGCACTCAGGACGTCCGCCGGCAACCAAGTCAGCTCCGAGCCCGTGTCGACGAGTGCCTCCTGAGGGGGCGAGGCGATTTCTTCCTCCTTCGGGTGGGCCGCGACCACGTTGACACGGAACATGCTCATGCCTCAATCGTATCATTGGCGTTGCCCGCCGCCTGTTCATACGACGCCGCACGCTGTTCAAATCGGTCGGCGTTTGGTCCAGAACGGTCGCCACCTAGCCACCTATTCGCCGACAAGACTTGTTCCGTATCATGTGCGGGGCTTGCCGCCGCTTGCACCGCGCAACCCCCTTTCACTTCCTGTCGCCGTCGATGGCCAACGCGACCGCTACGGTTTGCTGTCCTCGGTCGACAGGGACGACCCCGACGTGGTCGTAGCCGTGCGCGTCGCAGGCGAACGCGCGACGATCTATCTCGACGCCGGGCGAAGCTGACTGCATGCCCGCGGCTCGCGTGCGCGAGCCGGCGACGCCCCCATCCGGGAGACGCTCGCGGCAGCTGTCTTGCGTCTTTCAGCTGGGACCGCGAACGCCCGCACACGACTCTCCGCTCGATGCGAAGCAGAAGGAGGTTGAGGAGGAGCAGGATCGGTGGATTGGCATTGTGCTTTGGTAAAAAAAGACTGACGCGCGAGGGATGGCAATAACCCTTCAAAATCCGCGGCTCCGAGAACTCCCGTGAAGGAACAGTCTGTGCGTGGCGCCGTGCCGCGTCAGCAGAACCTGATCTCATCGAAGCGGGCTCACCCGATTGAGTCCCGAGCGACCGAAACGATGCAAGGCGCAACCGTTCGCGCCCTCGCGCGTATCGTTACTGACCAAGCCACGACTCGGGGCTATCGAAACCAAAAACGAGGATGTCAAAATGAAGCGACTCAAGATGATAGGTACCGTCTCGATTGTGATTGCGGGGGCGATGATCGCCTTTGGTGAGGGCGACAGCAAGGCGTCGAGCCATCGGGAAGCGCCGTTCATCACGAAGAATCCAAAGGTCGATGGCACCGATTTCTACATGTTCAATAGCTACGACACGGGCCGGCCGAACACGGTCACGCTGATCGCGAACTATCAGCCGCTTCAGGACCCTATCGGTGGTCCGAACTACTTCTCGATGGATCCCGAAGCGATCTACGAGATCCACATCGATCAGAACGCTGACTCCAAGGAAGACATCACCTTTCAGTTTCAGTTCTCCAACGCGCTCGCCAACGCAGGCAAGGGCATTCAGCTGCCGATCGGCCCCGACGCGGGCACACCTGTGGGGATTCCCCTCGTCAACGCGGGACCGGTCAACGGAACCGACCCGAATCTCGGGGCAGGCAGCGTCGCGAACATCAACGTCAACGAGACGTACACCGTCAAGGTGATCAATGGCAATCGCCGCACGGGAACCGTGGGTGATGTCACCAACGTGGTCGGAGGCGGCAAAGTCTTTACCAAACCGCTCGACAACATCGGCATGAAGACGTTTCAGGGTGGATACGCGGCCTACGCCAGCCAGTTCATCTACAACGTGAACATTCCCGGCTGCGCCATGCCAGCCAAGCTGTTCGCCGGTCAGCGCAAAGAGTCGTTCGCCGTCAATCTGGGCACGATCTTCGACTTGGTAAACGCGCCTCTGTCGACCATCGCGAACCCTGCGCTCCGAAATGCGCTTCCGAACCCGATCGGGGGGAAGAACATCACATCGCTCGCGATCGACGTTCCTGTCGACTGCCTGCGCACGGCGGCGACCGGCACCGCGGCGATCCTCGGTGGATGGACGACAGCGAGTGTTCGCCAAGCACGGGTCATCAACCCGCAGGCCACATACGTTCGGCCGGCGCGCGAAGGCGGGGCGTGGGCGCAAGTGTCCCGTCTGGGATCCCCTCTCGTGAACGAGGTCGTCATCGGACTCGCCGACAAGGACAAGTGGAATTCGAGCGAGCCGAAGGACGACGGCACCAATTTCGCGACGTACGTCACCAATCCGACTCTCCCCAAGCTCATCGAGCTCATCTTCGGAGCAGCCAATGCCCCGGCGCCCACCGTCTTTCCGCGCGTCGATCTCGTCGCCGCATTCCTGACCGGGGTAACCGGGGTGAATGCCAATGGGTCGACCTCTGAAATGCTGCGTCTGAACACTGCCCTTCCAGCAACGACCACGCTAGGGCCCGTACCAGCGGCCCCGGGCGGCGCGCCGCCGGCCGACTTCACGGCGGGTGCACAGAGCAATCTCGGAGCACTGGGGTGCTTCACGGCCGCAACAGCAACCACTCGCCCCGCGCCGAATCCGGCGCTCACCACATGCGATCTCGGGGGCTTTCCGAACGGCCGTCGCCCCGGTGACGACACCGTCGACATCGCGCTACGCGTCGTGATGGGCGCGCTTCTCAATAAGACCGAGGCACCCGCGGGTACGGTTCCTCTCCATGACGCCGTCCTTCAGGACGCAAACCAGTTCGACACGACCTTCCCGTACCTGAAGACGCCGCTCGGCGGATCGTGAGGCGCCCCATGAACCGCAATCTTCTGATTTTTCTTTCCGCGGCCGTGTTGGGCGGGTCGGGAGTCTTCATCGGCTGCGGGGGCGATAGTTCCCCAGCGACGGACGGTGGTCCCGAAGGCTCGAGCGGCTCGAGCGGAAGTTCGAGCGGCGCGAAGGCCGACAGCGGAAGTTCGAGCGGAGGCAAAACCGACGCTGGAAGCTCTAGTGGTGGAGGCTCCGGCTCTGGGAGCGGAAGTTCCAGCGGAGGCGTTGGCGATAGCGGTCCGGACGCCACGCTCGGCGACGCCGGCGACGGTGGCGGCCCGCTGGAGTTCACCGTCTTTGCGAAGCAATTGATCGAGACGCAGACGTCGAACACCAACACGCCGACGACGACCGAGGACAAGACATTCATCGACACTCCTCCGCCGGGCGTCTTTCCGCCAGCCTTCTTTCCCTGAGAGGCACGAACGCTCGTGCGGGTCGAACGGGGAGGCGAGTGCCTCCCCGGTCCCTTTAAGCGAGTAGGTTGCATGGGCAGCGTGTCCTCCCGAGCTCGCCGAGCCGCGATCATGGTCGCTACCCTGGCAGTCATGGTGGGCGCCGCCATTGTCCTGGCCGGCCGAAAATCAGGCGGCGCGGGGATTCCGTATGTGCCCGCGGTCGACTCCCAGGTCCTGGAGCGTGTGCCCGCGGGCCGTTCGGACCCAGCTGCCCGCGAAATTCAGGAGCTCCGCCGGACGCTCGCCACAGACCCGAAGAACGTGCGCATCGCGACCGCCTTTGCCCAACGCAATATCGAAGAGGCAAGGGTGACGTCGGACCCTCGCTATCTCGGTCACGCGCAGGCGGCGCTTGCACCGTGGTGGGGTGATTCGCTACCGCCGCCGGACGTTCTCCTTCTTCGTGCGACGATTCGCCAGAGTCTGCACGAATTCGACAGCGCACTGGTCGATCTTGATGTGCTGCTGCGAGCGACGCCCGACGATCCGCAAGCATGGCTCACGCGCTCGGTCGTCCTGACGGTGCGTGGCGAGTACGGGGAAGCGAAGAAAAGCTGCGAGCCGCTTTTGCGCCTTGCGGGCGATCTCGTTTCTGCGCAGTGCGTTGCGGTGATCGAGAGTCTCACGGGAGACGCCCACCAGGCCTACGACCGCCTCCGCACCGCATTCGCAAAGAATCCCGCACCGACGGCGAACGAGGCAGGTTGGATCTTGTCATCGCTCGGCGAGATCTCGATCCGCGCGGGCGATGACGCCGGCGGGGAAGCAAACTACCGGGCAGCGCTCCGAGCGAACCCGCTGGACGCCTATACTCTCGCCGCCTACGCGGATCTGCTTCTCGATCTCGGGCGCCCGATGGAGGTCCTCCCCCGTCTTCGCGGCCATGAGAACGACGACGGACTCCTCCTCCGTCTCGCGCTTGCCGAGAAAATCGTCAGGGCGCCGGAGGCCGACCGACACGTTGAGCTCCTGCGTTCACGGCATGCCTCGAGCGTCGCGCGGGGCGATGTCGTCCACCGGCGCGAGCAATCGCGATTTGTCCTCATGCTTGGAGGCGAACCCATGCGAGCGCTCGATCTCGCAGTCGCCAACTGGGCCGTGCAAAAGGAGCCGTGGGACGCGCGCATCGTCCTCGAGTCGGCCCTCGCGGCCAGAAAGCCGGACGCGGCCTACCCCGTCGTCGAGTTTCTGGCTTCGAACCGCGCGGAGGAGCCAAGGCTTTTGGCGCTGGCAACGCGCGTGCGGGAGGCGCATCAGTGACGCCGCCGGTTGCCCTGATAGCGACGACCGTCGTGCTGCTCCTCGCCACATCGACGGCGTGGGCTCACAAACCCAGCGATAGCTACCTGACGCTGGCGGTGTCAGGCGAGACGATCGATGGCCGTTGGGACGTTGCCGTCCGCGATCTCGACTACGCGATTCACGTCGACACGAACGGCGACGGAGAGATCACATGGGCCGAGCTCCGTGCGCATCGACCAGACATCGATGCGTACGCCCTCGGACGCCTCCTGATCCGCGCGGATGGCGCCGTGTGCCAGTCGGTCTCCAGGGACCCGAAGGTGGTCGACCATTCGGACGGCACGTACTTCGTCCTCGCATTTCACTCCGTTTGCCCCTCGCTGCCGCGTCGTCTGGAAGTGGGTTACTCGCTTCTTTTCGACGTCGACCCCCAGCATCGCGGGCTCATGCATCTCACCGGGAGAGGCGAAGAGCGGACGGCAATTTTCTCCGCCAATGCCCCGGTGCAATCCTTCGACTTGGCGATCACGGGCAAGAATGGATCGTGGGGCGCCGCAGTCAGAGAAGGGATCGCGCATATCCTTTCGGGGGCGGATCACCTTCTCTTCATCCTCGCGCTCCTGCTTCCGTCGGTGCTCCGTCTAGAGAATGGCCGCTGGCAACCGGTCGCGCGTTTTCTCCCGGCGTTTCAAGATGTTCTCCGGATCGTGACGGCATTCACCATTGCGCATTCGATCACGCTCAGTCTCGCGGCGCTCGACGTCGTGCGCCTGCCATCGCGGATCGTCGAGTCGGCCATTGCGGCTTCGGTCGTTTTGGCGGCCGTCAACAACGTCTATCCTGTCTTGCGAGGGGAGCGATGGTTCGCGGCGTTCGCACTGGGTCTGCTGCACGGGTTCGGCTTTTCAGCGGTCCTCGTGGACCTCGGGCTTCCGAAGGACCAGCTCCTCGGCGTGCTGTTCGGGTTCAACGTCGGCGTCGAAATCGGTCAGTTCGCCGTCGTCGCAGTGTTTCTGCCGCTCGCGTTCGCTGCACGGGGGACGCGCTTTTACCGCCGTGCGGGGCTCGTCGGGGGCTCGACCGCGATCGCCGCGCTCGCCACGATTTGGCTCATCGAGCGAGTCTTCGCAGTAAGGCCCTTCTCTTAGAGCTTTGAGAAAATGTCCGTCGCGCTCTTTGCGGCCGCCTTGCTCGCGCTCGTTTCTTGCGCCGGCTGTCTGATGGTCAACGTCGTCTTCCGATTGACGTGAATCTCTCGGTTGGGGACGGTAGCGAGCGTTTTTAGCGACGTTTCTCGCCCACTTTCGGCCTCTTCCGGCGAACTATACTCACAGACGCTGAAGGCCATCGCGTTCTCCGTCTTCGCGCCGAGACAATATTGTGCGCCGAATACGGATGCCACGTGCTGCTGTTTCTCGGTCAGCTTGAAGCCGGCTTTCTCGAGCGCGGCATACACGTCCTCCGCTTTGGGCGTGTCCATCGCCGTCCGGTGGGTCGACTCGAAGACGAGCTTGTCTCCGAGCGTCAAAATGGGCTGCGAAGCCGCTCCGCTTGCGGGGGCAGGCGGGATTGCGATCACCGCCGGAGTGGACGCGTCGGAAGGCTCGATCCCGTGCGTCATCTTCGTGCAGCTCAAGCCCACGACGAAAACCGAGAGAAAGCCCAATGACCTAAGCGTTTTCTTCATTGATGGCCATTGTTCGAGGGACAGAAGGTCAGCCCAAGCAGGCGGGGCGAAGAGTATCATCCAATAGAGCGCGTCGCGCGATCCATCTAGGCGCAGCTGAATCGAATCGCGACGAGAGCGAGTGCGCAATCGTCGGGAGTGTGGGGAGCGGTCCACCGTAGACACTTAGTTGAGTTCGTCTGGGCGCGCGTGCTGCCAGCGGTACAACGTCGAAATGTCAATTCCCAGAATCCCGGCGGCGCGCTCTCTGTCACCATTCGTCTCGTCGAGGACCCAATCGGAATACACACGGCTTAATTGCCGGAGCGTCCACGGCGCGTCGCTACAGACATTCTAGAGTGACCGACCATGCGTCGACGCTGGAGATGGTAGAGGCAATCGGTGCCGGAGCCACCGACATCCTCATCCGCCCGGTATTGCCAAGTCAGCTGGCATTTGCCGTTCGCAAGGCGCTCGTCAGCGCACACCGCGGCGCACCGGCGCCGCCCCCTCCTCGCATGGATGCCGACATGGTTTTCGGTCGCTCGGCGGCGATGAAGGCGATGCGCGACCTATTGCACCAGGTTGCTCCCACGTCGTCGACGGTGCTCGTGCGGGGCGAGCGCGGTACGGGCAAGGAGCTCATCGCGCGCGCATTGCACCGCTTGAGCCCACGGAGCGATCGACCGTTCATCAAGATCGACTGCACTTCGCTCCAGCTTCGCGACGGAGACCGGCATGGCGGGCGCGGACGCCTCCAGCCCGCCGGCCAGTAGTAGCCAGGTGATGCCCGTCGACGAGACGCTGAGGGCGGCCGAGCACCAAGCCCTGCTTCGAGCACTCAAGCATACCGGCGGCAATCGCAGTGCGGCAGCACGCCTGCTCGGCGTGAGTCGATCGACTCTTTACT
>JALYHX010000258.1 GCA_030776305.1 Myxococcota bacterium | reverse complement strand
GGCTTGGACATGACCTCCAATCGACCGCCTATCCGCTCCAGTAGCTGGATAACGACCGAAAGACCGACACCAAAGCTGTCACCTCGCCTCGAATCTACGCTCGACCCGCCTGGCTCGAAAATTCGGGCCATGGCACTGGGGTCGATTCCGCAACCGGTGTCGGACACTTTGATGGCCAAAAAGCCAGGCGTGCCGTCGAGCTCGACGATGATGCTGCCGCGCTCGGTATACTTCGCGGCATTCGTCAGCAAATTGTCCGCAATGCGGTCCATGAGCAGCGGGTCGATTTCGATCGCATCGGGGGCCTCGCGCGTTTCGAACACCGTTGCGCGAACGTCACGACCGTGAACCAACGCGCGCAGTCGCCGCCGCAGGCGTTCGGTCAGCTCCGAGACGTCGATCCGCTGCGACGTGAACTGGAGGGTGGCGCGATGGCCACTTGCAGTCTTGACGAGGTCGCTGAGCATTCGCTTCATCTGCCCGAGTGCCTGATCCATGTCGTCGACGACACCGGTCACATAAGGATCATCGGGGCACCGCATCCGGACGACCTCCGCCCCAAACTGAACGACTTGTAGCGGGCTGCGCAAATCATGTGAGAAGCCGAGCAGGGTGCTGGCACGCTCTTGCTGCAGCTCTTTCATTCCACCCACGACGCGCTCGAGGGTGCTCGTGCGCTCACCAACTTGCTCCTCGATCAGGCGGGTCCATTCTTTTTGGCGCTGATGCAAGGCGAAAATCTCGCGTCGCGTCTCTGCCTCCTCCGCGGCGAGCTGGCGAAGCGCGTCCATCATGTCCTGCCGCGTACTCTGGTTGATGCGCTCCGTTCTGCGCACCTCAAAGACGTAGCCGAGGGATGCCCCCAGCGTCGCCAGGAAGAGCGGCGTTGGCACGGAGGCAATTCCAAAGCGCCGCAGGACGAGACCGAGGATACCAAAGATGGCTGTGCCGAGCAGGATCGGCAAAAAGGAACGGGCGGCATACCAACGCAAGTGCAACTCGCAAGTCGCGTCCCCAAGGCCAATGCAGCCGCTCTCCTTCACCTGAGCCATGGGCATGCCCCACATCGTCGGCAACACCCTGCAGTTTGCCTGCCGCACGAGGCAAGTGAGCCGGCTGATGGCGCGGCCGTTGGGCTCGACGCGCACGTGAAAGTGCGATGCGTCGTGGGACACCATGTTGAGTTTCCCGACGGTCGAAACGAGTTGGTAGGTCTTGACCATCTGCGCGCACACCGCTCCGGGTGACGTCGCCCAGAGCACGTACCGAATCGGGCCATACGCCTCCTTGATGCGGTAGGTGCTCGCGCGCATGAACGTCTCGTCGTCCGGCATGAGCGCGCGCGCGCGCGCGAGGATCGCCTCGAACGTCTCCGCCGAGACCCAATCACTCTTTGCGTCGAACTGCGCCGGGGATACGCCGGTCCCCTCGACAATCTTTGCGAGAGTCGGCCCGCCGAGCTTGTCCTCGACCCAGCGAGCGAGCGGCCAAAGGATGCGCAGATTGTAGTCGGCGCTCGACGGACGGGGAAGCTCGACGAACGGAATCACGGACCCTTCATTTCTTTTCGTCAAGTGGGCTTGATCGACAAGACTCTCACGATTTGCCAGGCGCCGGTTCCCCAATCTCGAGTGGGACCGCGTCGCATTCCAGACTATGCGAAGCATGTCCGTATACGGCGCGGCCGCGCGACCAATTCAGCCAATTTTGAGCGTCAGCGCGCGCTCCACCAGGGCATCATGCGCAGATGGCCGTGCAGCGCGGATGGCGATGTGGTCACGACTTGGAGACACGCGATTGGTCAGGAGTGCGACGACCACTTTGGAGTCAGGATCCATCCAAAGGCTCGTTCCGGTAAAGCCGAGGTGACCGAAACTCCGCCGGCCCATCCGATCGCCAGCGCTCGATCCCTCGCTACTCTTTCCGTCAAACCCGGCGCGCAGGCTGCCGCCGGCGCGCTCGCCCACCATCCAGTCGATGTCGCACGGCGCACCGAATGGCGCATTGGCACCGTCGAGCGTATCGAGGATGGCGGCCCCAAAGGTGATGACCGCGCCCACGGTCGCGAAGATCCCCGCGTGGCCCGAGCCGCCGAAGCCCGTGAGCGCCCAAGCGTTTTCGTCATGAACTGCACCGCAGATCGGCCCTCCGCGCCACGAAACGGTCTCGGTCGGTGCAAACGGACCGCGCACGCCGCGCGCCGCCAGTTCGCGCACCGTCCCTGCGTGATCGGCTATCCCCAGCGGCTCCAGCACCAGTCGCTCGATCGACGCTCCCGCGTCGGGCGTGGCCGTCATTCGTGCGAGTGCCTCTCCAACGAGGATGTAGCCGAGATCGCTGTACAAGGGCGTAAAGCCCTCCGCGGGGGGGTCGCCCCGTGCGTCCTCCCTGCGCGCATCGGCCGCGTCGCGCAGCGCCGCTCGAATGTCCACTTTTTCGCCCCGGAGCAGCGGCGCGAAGACCGGACGATGGCCTTCGAGACCCGCCCGATGCGCCAAGAAGAGCTCGAGTGCCACACTCTCGCTTGCGGTCCCTCTCGCCTCGGGCAGCGCCGCACCGAGAGGCAGCCGACGGTCGATCCCGGTGCGCGCAAGAGCCAAGGCTGACATCGGCTTGGTCACGCTCGCAAGATCGAACAGGACGTCGACTGAGCCACCGAGTTCGCGCCGCCAAGTGCCGTCGACCCGGATCGCGCAACCGGTTCCGCATTGGGGCGCGATTGCGTCCGCAACGATTCGACGCGCTACATTGTCTGCCGTCATGGCCGATTAGATTGCAGGGCCCTGGTCATTCGCAAGCATTACAGAAGCCTGAAGCATTCGTGAGTTCGACGGTGAGGCCGACGGCGCCGGGACTTCCGGCCTCCCCCCCCCCGGGCCACGGACCGCCGTCGAGCACGCGAACTACGACGAGGCGGTCGATCGCCCGCGCACCTACGTCCGAACTCTCGTCCGCATGCCAACCTACAGTCAGGCGCGCGACGGCCACGCAAAAGGGGGGCCACGCAAAGGGACGATGCAAAAGGTCATCCACCCTCGACGCCGACGCGCCCCGGAACCGTCCCCATGACTTTGACGCTTCGCAAGCACGACCTGTACACTCCTAGTTTGAGCGAGGTGGGCGCGCTTGGCATGAGGGCCGCGCTCCCCCCGGGCGAAACCTTGATATGACCGAATTCGTTTGGGAGGCGCGCGCACGGACTGGAGAAGTCCGGAAGGGCTCGATGGACGCGGAGTCCGAGGACGCCGTGAACCAGCGTCTGCGCGCGCAGCAGCTACAGCCGACGAAGGTGAAGAAGAAGCCGAAGCAGATGAATCTGCAGATCGGCACGGGCGTCGGCTCGAAGGACATCGTCACATTCACGCGTCTGTTCGCCACGATGATCGACGCCGGGTTGCCCATCGTGCAGTGTCTGGACATCCTCCAGGGGCAGACGGACAACAAGCACTTCGCCAACATCCTTCGCGACGTGAAGGCGAGCGTCGAACAAGGGGCAACCTTCAGCGACTCGCTGCGACGACACCCGAAGGTCTTCGATCATCTCTATGTCAATCTCGTGCAAGCGGGCGAGGTCGGCGGAATCCTCGACACCATCCTCAACCGCCTCGCTGTGTACATCGAAAAGTCGATGAAGCTTCGCAGGCAGGTCCGCGGCGCCATGGCTTATCCCTCCATCGTCATGATGGTCTTCTTCGGCGTCCTCTCGATCCTGCTCATTTTCGTCATTCCCGGCTTCGAGAACATGTTCAAAGACTTCGGGGCGAAGGACGAGCTCCCGGTGCTCACACGCGGAGTCATGGCGGTCTCTCGGGGATTCGTCGGAAATGTGCTCTGGGTGTTCCTTGGTCTCACGGGGCTGATTGCGGCCTTCGCCTACGCACTGCGAACGCCGCGTGGCAAGAGGACGATCCACGCGACCATGCTGCGCCTGCCTGTGATGGGCCCGGTGTTGCGGAAGATTGCGGTTGCGCGCTTCACACGCACGCTCGGTACGCTGCTCTCGTCCGGCGTTCCCATTCTCGACGCTCTCGAGATCGTCGCGAAGACGGCGGGGAACGTGATCATCGAAGAAGCGATCATGTACGCACGCGCTCGCATCTCCGAGGGCAAGAACATGGCGCAGCCGTTGATGGAGACGAACGTGTTCCCGTCGATGGTCGTGCAAATGGTCGGCGTGGGCGAGCAGACCGGCGCGCTCGATACGATGCTCAACAAGATCGCCGATTTCTACGAGGAGGAAGTCGACGTCGCCGTCTCGGCAATGACCAGCCTCATTGAGCCGGTGATGATGGTCGGCATCGGTGGCACGGTCGGCGTCGTGCTCATCGCGATGTACCTGCCGATCTTCAGCATTGCGGGCAAAATCAAGGCTGAGTGAGTTGTTGGCGATTCGCACTGCCGCGTCCCCGGACCACAGCCTCGCTAGCCGACTCGCCTGGATCACCGGGCTGCGCCTGGCCTTCCTGGTGCTTCTCCTCGGTGCGACGGCCACCCTGTATCTTCAGGGCGAGCTTGCGCGCTATCCGTTCAGCCTCCGCGTCGTCTTCCTGACGATTGGCTCGGGATTCGTACTCGCCGCCTTCTACGCGTACATGCTGCGGTCGGGAAAGCACTTGCTGTCCCTCGCCTGGTGGCAAATCGCACTGGACCAGGTCACCTGGACAGCGATCGTCTATGTATCCGGCGGCGCGTTGAGCGGCGCGACTTCGTTTTATGCGCTCACGTGTCTGGTGGGAGCGATCCTGATCGGCCTGAGGGGTGCCGCGTTTGCCGCGGGCCTTGGCATGGGGATTTACGCGCTCTTGTGCGCGGCGTTTCACTTTCGTTGGGTGCACCAGCCACCCGACCAGGACGCTGTGACCTACGCGGTCGAAACATCCGAGCTCATCTACCCGCTCCTTCTCAACGCGCTCGGTGTCACCGTCGTCGCGCTCCTCGCGGGGTACCTCGCCGAACGCTTGCGGCTGACGGGTGGCGCCCTGCAAGCAGCGACACGACGCGCATACCAAGCCGAGCGCCTGGCGGTGCTTGGGCGCATCGCCGCCGCGCTGGCGCACGAAATTCGCAACCCGCTCGGTTCGATCACGGGCTCTATCGAGATGCTTCGCGAGTCGCCCGCACTCACGGGCGAGGACAAGCTCCTCTGCGATATCGTGCAGCGCGAAGCGCGTCGCCTGAACGATCTGGTCGGCGATATGATCGACCTCTCGAAACCGCGCGCGCCGACGGCCGAGGCCACGGATGTGGCCCGACTCGCGCGCGAGGTCGTGGCACTGGCTGCGAATGCCGCTCGAGGTTCGGACGTCGCCGTCCGTTACGAGGGCCCGCTACAAGAGCCCGCCCTCGCGCGATGTGATGGCGCGCAAATTCGACAGGTGCTCTGGAATCTGGTCCGCAACGCCATCCAAGCAAGCGGCGCCGGGTCGACGGTCATCGTGCGGGTCGAGCTTCAGGACCGCGAAGTCATGCTCGCGGTCGACGATCAGGGGCCCGGCATCCCCGAGGGGGCACGCGAGCGCATCTTCGACGACTTCTTCACGACGCGAACGCACGGTGCGGGCATCGGCCTCGCCGTCGTACGCCGGATCGTCGAAGACCATACACCGATGGGCGCGCGCCTGAGCCTGGGTCAAGCGGTCGGCGGTGGTGCGAGCTTCCGACTTACGCTGAGCCGCGACGTCGCCGGATTGCGGAGAAGCCTGCGCCCTGCAGCGATTTGAGCATCCCTCCTCGTTTTGCGCTCTTTGAATTCCGCCAGCACTTCGTCCGTCCAACGAGAAAAGAGACGGTTCGCGTGCCCTCTGCATCGAAACTTGCAGGACCGTCCGCGATGGGCCACGGTCGGAGCGCTCGCACCGCCAGGAAAGCGAATCAGATGATGCGCATCCGCCCCGTGATCATGTTCGCCGCCGGCTTCTTTGCATTCGCGCTTTCGGCGCTCGCCTCAGCCGACGATGCCGAGGGCTTCATCCGCGAAAGCCAGGCGAAGCTCGACCGCTTGCTTCGTGAGGCCCCCTCGGCAGCGCACGACGCCCAGATTGCACAAACGCTCGACGCGTTCGTCGACTACGACGAGCTCACGCGCCGCGCCTTCGGCGAGCCGTGCCCCATATCGATGCCTAGCTGTGACGACCTTTGGGCGAAGTACGCCAAAGCACAACGAGAAGAGCTCGAAGAGCTTCTCGCGCAACTCGTTCGCAAGAGCTATCGCAAGAACCTGATCAAGACGCTCGACTACGAGATCACCTACCGCGGTGAGCGGGATGCGGGGGGTGACACGCGGGTGCTCACGGAGGCAAAGAGCAAGAGCAAACCCCGCGACCCCTCCGTCCGGGTCGACTACGTAGTGAAGCAAACGCCGAAGGGTTATCGCGTTGTCGACATCATCACGGAGGGGTCCAGCCTGACGAAGAACTACTACGACCAGTTCCGAAAGAAGATGAACAATCCCGACGAAGGCTATCCGAACATCGTCCAAAAGCTTCGGGAGAAGATCGCAAAGAAGGATTGAGCCGCGCGGCAGCTGCCGGCGAGACGAAAGGCACTTCTTCGACGCTCGCGGTACCTTTGCATGATGCCAAGCCACCTCATGTGGGCTTCCGCGATCGCCCTCTTCGGCGGCGCGCTGGCGATGCCGAATTGTCATCCGTCCTCATCGACTCCATCGCTGGATGCGCGCGATGCTGCGTCGGTTCGCGGCTCGGATGCGGCGACCGAAAATCCGCCCAGCATCCCGGTGGGCCTGGACACCTACCGGATGTGGGATCGCCTCCCTTACGTTCGCATCGGCGTGCGCACGTACATGCGAAGTACCGACGATCGCGCAGGAGGCAACGAGGCGGCCGACGCGAGCCACTTCATACGCGAGCTTGGCGCAGGCGATGACGTGGCGCTAGACGTCGCGGGAAACGGCATCCTCTACTTCTTCCGCGCAAACCACTGGCACGGAAGCCCCTGGCACTTCGTCGTGGATGACGCAGACCAAGTGGTGATGGATTCTGCCACCGCGAGTCCGGACTCTCCGCCCCCGGCGTCCACCTTCCTGCCGCAACCTGCGTTCGCGTCACCGCTGGCACTGACGTACGGGACCACCCAGGGTGCCGACGTCTCGTGGACACCCATCGGATTCACCAAGTCGCTCTCGATCGGCTACGGCCATTCCCATTACGGCACCGGTTACTTCATTTACTCGCTGTACGATCCCGGTGCCGAGCTGTCCCAGCCCGTCTCGGCGTGGAGCGAATCGACGCCCGCTGCGGCAGACGTTCTCTCGCTGCTGATGTCTGCCGGGAGCGATGGCGCGCCGACGGGTAACGGCACGCGCACAGATTCCGGAATCGTGGACGTGCCGTCCAATGGCGCCGTGACGGCGATTGATCTGCCCGGCCCGGCGACGCTTCGGCTCCTCCGTCTGATCGTACCCGCCGCGTCGCAGACAGCGATTGAAAGCGCGCGAGTTCGCGTCACGTGGGATGGTGGCGCGAACCCCTCGGTAGACGCGCCGGTGCCGCTTTTCTTTGGCACCGGGACCTTCTTCAATCGTGCGAACGCCGAGTATCTCGTCAAATCACTCCCCGCCGTCGTCCACTTCACGCCGGCGGGTCTCGAGCTCTCTTTGTACTTCCCCATGCCGTTTCGGAGAAGCGCACGCATCGATCTGGTCGGGGGCCCGGACGCTGCCCCGGGCATCGTCTGGCAGGTTCGCTCGTTGCCATTCGCCGATCCCGCCAACGTTGCCGGGTATTTTCACGCAACCCATGTGGACCACGGAATGCCGATCCCGGGACGCGATCTCGTCCTTCTCGACACGACGCAGGTCGAAGGAGGAGGCGATTGGTGCGGATCCTTCGTGGGCACGTCCGTGATTTTCTCCGACCGGGGTGATCTCTCCACGCTCGAGGGAGATCCTCGTTTTTTCTTCGACGACAGCCAGACGCCGCAGGCGCAGGGCACGGGCACCGAGGAGTGGGGGGCGGGAGGCGACTATTGGAACGGAGGGCAGACGACGACGTTGCCGCTTGCAGGACACCCCGTGGGCGCTGCGAGCGCGCAATCGATGATGAGCCCGAAGGACGGGATCGAATCCGCATACCGATTTCTCATCGCCGACAGCTTTCCTTTCGGCAAGAACGCGCGCATTCAACTGGAGCACGGCGGAGTCGATGACTCGACCGAGCACTACCAATCTGTCGTTTACTGGTACGGGCTTCCCAGCGCTTGCCTCGTCCAGACCGACTCGTTTCATGTGAGCGACGCGGCTGACGAGGCAGCGCATGGCTACACGTCGCCGCTCGCGCCGGGTGTCGACAGCGTCACGTCGCGGTACGAGCAAGGAGTCGACCACGTCGGCGCCGTCGAGATCTACTCGGCCACGACCGATACCGGACGCCACACGACTGGTACGAGCGAGTTCACGATCGCGAT
>JALYHX010000257.1 GCA_030776305.1 Myxococcota bacterium | reverse complement strand
CCACCAGTCCGGGCGCGCGGTGAACCAGGTAAGCTGGTCATCCAGCATCGGTCCGCAGCTGCCTCAGGCCGTGGGTACGGCCTGGGCGATGCGTGCGCGCAAATCGAGCGCGATCACGGTCGCCTTCTGCGGCGATGGCGCCACCAGCCAGTCGGACTTCCACGCAGCGATGAACTTCGCCGCCGTGTGGAACGTGCCTTGCGTCATCATCTGTCAGAACAACCATTGGTCGATCAGCTTGCCAACGGCGAGACAGACCGCGTCGCGAACGTTGGCCATCAAAGCGCGCGCCTATGGGATGCCGGGGATGCGCGTCGATGGTAACGATTTGCTCGCCGTGTATGCCGTCGTGCGCGAGGCAGTCGACCGGGCGCGCTCGGGCGGCGGGCCGACATTCGTGGAGGCGGTGACCTACCGCATGGGTGGTCATTCGACGAGCGACGACCCCGGCCGCTACAGGTCCGATGTCGAGGTCGCAGCATGGGCGCGTAAGGATCCGCTCGACCGACTCAGGAAGCACCTGGTCTCGGTCGCCCTTTGGGACCCCGCGGAAGACAGTGCACTCGAAGGCGAGCTCACCGCCGAGATCGCCGCGGTCGTCAGCGAAGTTGAAAAGATGCCGCCACCCCATCGCACGTCCATGCTCAGCGACGTATACGCAGAGCTGCCGTGGCACCTACGCGATCAGCTGGAAGAGTTGCAATAGTCTCGCGGCGCGCCTACGCAGTCAAATCCGGCGACCTGGAAGGAAAGCATGGCCAACAAAGTCTACGACGTGATCGTCATCGGCGGCGGTCCAGGCGGTTACCCGTGCGCGATCCGCCTCGCGCAACTCAAGCAAAAGGTCCTTTGCATCGAGAAAGAGGAGGTCGGCGGCGTCTGCCTGAACTGGGGCTGTGTGCCGAGCAAGGCGGTGATCGCGACCAGCCACACCTTTGACAAGGTCAAGGCCGGCGCGTCCTACGGCCTCTACGTCGACAACCTCCGCATCGATGCGAACAAGTTGCAGGACTGGAAGGAAGGGATCGTCAAGAAGCTCACCGGTGGAATTCGGACGCTCTTCCGTGGAAACGGGGTCGATCTCATCTACGGTGACGCGCGCCTGTCGGGCCCAAAGGCTGTTGCTGTACAGACACGCGAGGGGACGACCGAGACAATCGAAGCGACCAAGGCGATCGTCGTCGCGACGGGTTCGTCGACCATCGAAATCCCCAGCTTCAAGTTCGATGGCAAGAGGGTGATCGGCGCGAAGGAAGCCGTGAGCTTGCGCGAGATCCCCCAACGCCTGCTGGTCATCGGCGGCGGAATCATCGGCATGGAGCTCGGCGGGGCCTATCAGCGTCTCGGCACTGCTCTGACTGTCGTCGAGGCGTTGCCCAACCTCCTTACGGGCGTCGACCCCGATGTCGCGGCGGTGGTGGAGCGGGCCTACGTCAAGCACGGCGCCAAGATCCTCAAGGGCGCAAAGGCACTCGGCTCCGAGTACCAAAAGGACGGGGCGATCGCGGTGCGGCTGGACGTCGGCGGAGGCAAGGCCGAGACGGTCGTCACCGACGTGGTGCTCGTCGCGGTCGGAATGAGGCCCAACGGATCCGGAATCGGCCTCGAGGAGCTCGGCGTGAAGGTCGACAGAGGCTTCGTGCCGACCGACCAACTCGGCCGGACGAACGTAGCCGGCATCTACGCGGTTGGTGACTGCTCGAGCGTTCCGATGCTTGCGCACAAGGCGACCAAGGAGGGCGAGATCGTCGCCGAAGTCATCGCGGGCCACAAGACGGCGAAAGACTGGGTGGCCATCCCGACTGCGATCTTCACGGATCCCGAGATCGCTACCGTCGGCCTGAGCGAGGCGCAGGCGAAAGAGAAAGGAATGGACGTCCGGGTGGGGAAATTCCCATTCAGCGTGCTCGGGCGGGCGATGGCGGTCAGCGAGACCGACGGATTCGTCAAAGTCGTGGCAAACAAGGCGTCGCACGAGATCTTGGGCTTTCAAATCGTCGGGCCTTCGGCGACCGACCTCATCAGCGAGGCCGCGCTCGCGCTCGAGATGCACGCTTTTCTCGAGGACGTGGCGCTCACGATCCACCCGCATCCGACGCTCGGAGAAGCCACGATGGAGGCGACGCTGCACGCCCTGGGACAGTCGATTCACCTTCTCAACAAGTAGGGACTCGAAGGGGGAGGTGGCGTCATCTTCGCCCCTTGAACCCCATCATGTCTTGGATGACCCCCTCGCTCTGCTCCGCTACCTCCGCCTCCTCGCGCGCGCGGTCCGCACAGTCCTCGCAGATTTTCCGCGCTTTTCCTGAGACCTTCAAGGTGACGAGCGCATCGACCTCGTTCCCGCACTGCTTGCACGTGGGCATGGCGTCGTGTCCTCCTTGACGGCATGGAAATGCCGTCTCTGCCGAGAGGCGTGTTCCGGCCCCGAACGATACGCGTCTGGCCGGCGGAGGTATAGGCGCGGCGGGCGTGTTAGCTTTGGTCGCACGAGGGTCGGCAGGTCATGGGCATCTTCGATCGCATGGGAAAGGTCATTCAGAGCAACCTCAACGCTTTGCTCGACAAAGCCGAGGACGACCGGAAGCTGGTCGAACTCAACTTGGATGAGATGGAAGGTCAGATCAAGGCTGGCCACCAGGAGCTCGTGCAGACCGTCGCAGCCGAAAAGCAGCTGCGCAAGAAGTGCGACGACTTGCAAGCCGATGCGCAGCGGTGGGACAGGCGCGCGGAGCTCGCCCTGAAGAGCGGCGACGAGGCGCTCGCTCGCGAAGCGCTCAAGCAAAAGAAGCGCGTGACGAGCGAGTTCGAGACCGCCGACGCGGTGTGCGCGGAGCAGCGAAACGCGGCCGTGAACATGAAAAAAGAGCTAGAACGGATGAAGGAAAAGCTGAGTGAGCTCAAGCTTCGCAAGCCGGCGATCGTTGCTAGAGCGAATCGCGCGCGCGTCGGCGCATCGGGGTCCGAGCAGCTGGGCGCCAAGGGAGCGACGAGCGCGTTCGACAACTTCCGTCGGATGGAAGACAAGATTGAGGGCCGTGAGGCCGAGGGTGCGGCGATGGCGGAGGTCGAGGGCCTCCTAGAACCAACCGGCAAGCGCGAGGATCTCGAGGCGAAGTTTCGCGACCTCGAACGGCAGGTCGGCAATCGCGACCCGTCGACGAGTGACGTCGACGACGAGCTCGCCGCGCTCAAGAAGCGCATCCGCGTCTGACACGGGCCGCGGGAGTCGCGCGTGGGGAGAGGCATTGTCGTCGCCTTCCGGATGTCCGACGTGGGCATGGCCCCCGGTCCCGAGGGCAGTTATCTGACCCGCGCGCGCGCCCTGTGTGTCCGCGGCGAGGCGCTGGGCGGTCGCCTCGTCGCGTGGAGCGGGTCCCATGTCGCGATGGCGTGGGACTTCGATTCGGTGGAGAAGGTTGTGGTGTTCGCTGCCAGTATTCGGGAGGAAGCGCTCTCTGCCGAGCGCGCGTGGGCAAGCGGGATCGCAGAGGGAAACCTCGAATGGCTGTCTCCCGATGGGCAGGGAATCCTTGCTTGGGGCCCGGGTCTCTTGTCGGCGGTGTTCCTCGCGCGTTTGGCGAGTGCCGGGGAGGTACTCGTCGATGCCGATGTGCGCGCTCTGCGCGCCGGGCAGCTCATGTTGCGCGACGCAAGGGCGGCGCCTGAGGCCGGCGAAGCCGTGCGCGGCTGGCGACTCGACCTCGAGCACCCGTGGAAGCGCGCACATGCGGACGACCTCCCGTCGATGCCCGAGGTAGACGCGAACACGGCAGCGAGCACCCCTCAATCCATCCCGGTCGAGCGACCGTATGACCCTTCCCTCGTGACTCGAATTCGCAAGCTCGCATCCGACTCCGCGGGTGGCGCGGCGGTGGATCGGCTTGCCGAGCTCCGGCGCGCGCGTGCGCGCGCTGAGCAGGGATCGTCCTCGGCCCGCTGCCAAGCGTCCCTCGGGCTGGCCATGATGCTATCCATCGCCGGACGCCTCGACGAGGCGTTGCTCGACGCGCTCGACGCGCTGGCTCGGGCTCGTGAAGCGCCGGACCCGAAGGCCATCGGAGCGTGCATGGCGCTGCTCTCCAAATTGTACGCGGGCGCCGGTTTGTCGGACGCGGCGACCGCGTTGCGCGAGAGCGTGACGCCGGGTTACTAAGGGCAAAGCGCTCGCGCCGAGGTATTTGAAAAAGGGACTCAGCCCCTTTTAGCTTTTAGCCGCCGCCACCTCCGTCCAGAGACGGAAAGCCGCCGCCACCCGGAACACAGAACGCGACGAGACACGTCGCGCCACCCGAGCAATCGGAATTCTTCTGACAAGCCTCGATGCCTCCCGAGCACGAAACCTGGCACCTCGCGGCCCCGCTCATTCCAAAACAGCATTTCATTCCGGTGGAGCAGCTCGGCGTGCCCGTGCACGAAATACCCGCGCCGCCGCTTCCGCCAGTTGGGGTACTTCCGCCGTCCGACGGCACTGGGCACGCCGTCCCCGAGAACTCATAGCAGCCGACAGACGTGGAGCAGCACCACGCGTGGCCAAGGGCCGTCGCGCCACAGGAGTTCTGGCAATCGCTGTGAGTCGCACAGGATGCGCAAGTTGCGCCGGCCGGTCCGGTGCTGCTGCCACTGCCACTGGTGCTTCCATTGCCGCTGGTCCCACTGCTGCCGCCGCTCCCGCTTGCGGTCGCGCCGTTGCCCGTACCCCCGCTGGTGCCTCCACTCCCGTTGCCTGAACCGCTTGCGGTCGCGTCGCCACCGTCGCCGGCCGACCCTGGCCCCGCGCTGTTGGGCGCTCCCCCGCACGCTGGGCCGAAGACAAGCGCAAACGAAAGAACGACGGGGACTCGTGTACTGCTCATGGACGCCACCTCTCCACGCCAATGTCGGCCAACGTGACGCAACGTGGCGCACAGTGTGCCTCAAACGGCACGGCCTCGGCGGGATTCGTTGAACGCAAGCCGTCTCAATTGAGTCGCGTTTTTTATGTTCGATGAGTTCGCCGAATCTCTCCTACGCTTGCAATCTCAAGCAGCGCATCAGCGTTCCTTGCCGTCCAGTTGCTCCTTGTCGTCGACAGTGCGCCGACAACCTCAACGGATCACAGGGCTCCCCCGCCGGGGCTACGGGCTCCCACGCCCGCACTAATGCACCGGCGTCAATTTGCCGTACACACGTTGAGGAGATGTCGAACGTGCCGGTCCACGGTTTCGAAGGTAGCGAGCGATCCAGGCCGCGGCTCCGAACCATTCCATCGCTCCCGCGCGTAGGCGATATCATCGCTGGCAAGTACGAGCTGGCCCGCGTCATCGGCGAAGGGGGGATGGGCGTCGTTTACGAGGCGACCCACGTTAGGTTGCGGCAGCGTCTGGCCATCAAGGTCCTGCGTCCCGAAGTTCCGGAATTTGGCGAGGTCGTTGCGCGTTTCGAGCGCGAGGCACGAGCGGCGGCTCGTCTCCAATCCATCCACACGGCCCGCGTCATCGACGTAGACACTCTTCCGGGGGGCCTGCCGTACATCGTCCTCGAGTTTCTCGAGGGACGCGATCTCGATGCGGAGCTCGCTGCGACGGGGCCGATGCCCGTCGAGGAAGCTGCAGACATCGTGATGCAGGTCGCGGACGCGATGGGCGAGGCGCACGCTTTGGGGATAGTTCACCGCGATCTCAAACCGTCGAACCTCTTCGTCTGCCGCATCGGTGAACACGACCGGCGCATCGTGAAGGTACTCGACTTCGGCATCTCGAAGAGCGAAAGCGAAGACAAGCGCCTGACGCCCTCTCACGCGTACTTTGGGACGCCATACTACGCGGCTCCGGAGCAGCTCCGCGCCGCGACGGCCGCCGACGCACGCAGCGACGTGTGGTCGCTTGGCGCCATTCTCTTCGAGCTTCTCACCGGACGAACGCCTTTCGTTGGGACGCCGACCGCAGTCATCACCAAGGTAGTCTCGGACCCGGTTCCGTGGGTCACGGAGCTGCGCCCCGAATTGCCGCGCGAGCTCGCCCGCATCGTCATGCGAGCCTTGCAACGCGATCCGCAGCAACGCTTCCAGAGTATGCAGGAGCTGGCACAGGCGATGGAGCCGTTCGGCCCCAAGCAAACTCTTGCTCAGGCCGTGGCAGATGCGCCGCGTGGAAAGGGAAAGCTCGGCGAAATCCTGATCGCCGATGGCCTTCTCTCGACGGCCGATCTAGCGCGGGCTCTCGACGAGCAACGCCGGAGCGGCAAGCTGCTCGGTCGCGTATTGCTCGACCTACGCCTCGTGTCCCAGGTGGACCTCTTGACCGCACTCGCGAAGCAACAAGGGGTCATCGTGACGCCCGAGGCTCCGAGCCCGAGCGAGCGCGAACGCTCCCAGCGCGAAGCGCGGACAGACTCGCCGAGCCTTTCTCCCCCGCGCCCATGGTGGCGGCAGGCGTGGATCGCCGCGGTTCTCATCGGTCTACCGCTCGGTGTCGCGGGGGCCCTGTGGCTTGTGAGCATGAAATCCCGACCTGCTACCGCCGGGATCGTCGGCGCGATTTCTCCTCCTCCTTCCGCCGCCGTGGTAGCGCTCATTCCACCCCCCTCGGCCGCAGCACCCACGGCAAGTTCAACAGCAGTCCCGACCGCCGGGACGGCTCCCTCGAAGTCCGTCCGCCCCGCGACCCCCGCGCGCGCCGCTGCGCCGCGTGAACGTCAGTCGTTCGAACCGAGCGGGATCTAACGGCCGGAAGTGCTACACGTCCGCGTTCGTGAAATTCGTCGATTCGTGTGAAGTGAAAGTCCTTGCGGGGGACGGCGGGAACGGCTGCATCGCTTTCCGTCGCGAGAAATACGTGCCGCACGGTGGACCTTCGGGCGGTGACGGCGGGAAAGGCGGGGACGTCGTCTTTGCCGGCGACGAAGGCAAGACGACGCTGCTCGACGTCGCGCTCTCGCGCGTCCTGCAAGCCGAGCGCGGCGAGCACGGTCGGGGGAAGGACCAATACGGCAAAGGCGGGGAAGACCTCGTTGTGCGCGTACCCGTCGGAACGCAGGGATTCGACGCGCGCACGGGCGAGCTCGCGTTCGATGTCGACGCGGTCGCGGCTCGCGTGGTGGTTGCGCGAGGCGGGCGCGGCGGGCGCGGCAACATTCACTTCGCCACGCCGTTCGACAGGGCACCTCGCCGCGCGGACGCAGGCGAGCCTGGTGAGCAAAAGACATTGCGGCTCGAGCTGAAGGTGATGGCCGATGTGGGGCTGCTCGGCTTCCCGAACGTCGGCAAGAGCACGTTCATCGGCGCCGTGTCCCGCGCTCGCCCCAAGATTGCAGACTACCCTTTCACGACACTCGTACCCCAGCTCGGCGTGGTGCGCGTCGGTGAAGACTCGAGTTTCGTCCTCGCCGACATTCCCGGACTCATCCCGGGTGCCGCCGAGGGAGCAGGGCTGGGGATTCGTTTCTTGCAGCACGTGGAGCGCACGCGTGCGCTGCTGCATTTGATCACGGTCGAGCCGACCGAAGGCCGCGAACCGCTCGCGGATTTCGACGCGATCAACAGCGAGTTGTCGAAATACGACGCTCGGGTGGCGGGGCGCCCGCAGGTCGTCGCCATGAGCAAGGGAGACCTGCCGGACGTGCGCGCTGCCTGGGCCAACGCGAGGGTTAAATTCGCCGAGCGGGGAATCGATCTGCGGCTGGTATCCGCGGCGACCGGCGAAGGAGTGCGCGAAGTGATCGTCGCGCTGTGGCAGACGCTGCAGCCGCGGGATGGGTAGCTTCTACGCGTTGGCGCGGAGCTTGCGCGTCCACCGTGTCCGGCTCTGGAGGAGCGCGACAATCTCTTCGGGCGACCTCCGAACGTCTTCAAGCTCCACGAACCGTCGCGCGAGCCAGTCGTAGCGCTTGAGCATCAAGCACACCCAGACGCCGAAGAAGTCGATCCCCGCGAACACGATCGCGCGTTGCTCCGCGTAGGTGTCGGCGCCCCGCTGGAATTCCTCTGGCATTTCGGTCCAGTGCCGCGTCGCCTTCAGATGATGCCCGATGTGATACCCGTCGTTAAAGCACCGCCGGTTGTAGCTGCAATTGATGCAGGTGATGCTGTTTCGATAGTTGTTCTCCGGCGACGCTTGGTCGATGAAGGCATGCTGCCCCCAATTGCCCGCCATCATCGCGAAGCGGGTGACGACGAGTGGGAGAACGAAGACGATGCTCGTCGCGCGCCAGTCGACGAAGAGCAGCGCTAGGACGGCGCCGTAGAACGAAAGCTCGCCGACGAGGGTGCGAGCGAGCAGTGTGCGGCGCTTCTTTCTGACGAAATAGCCGACCAGCTCGAAGAAGCCTGCGACGAAGAAGCGAAGGAAATAGCGCGTGAAGTCGATGATGCTGTCGCGCCGGTAGGGCAACGTCGAGCTGATGTCGTCCTCGAGGTTGTTTTCCGGATGGTGCATCCCGACGTGGTGCGTGAAATATGCCTCCGGCGACTCGCCGAAGAACGGACCAAGCACCCATGGGATGTAGTGATTCATCCATTGCCAGGGGCGGCAGAAAAGACGGCGATGGCTCGTGTTGTGCAGCATGAGCACGAACGGCCCGAGAAAGTAAAAAACGAGAGCTCCGTGCACCGCCGCGAGCCACCAACTGAAGGCCCACGGGACGAACAAGGCGACGCCCGTCGGAATCACGGTCGCGCTGAGGAGAGCCGTCAGCTTCACGAAAGGGATGTCGCGCGGGTCGTGGATGAAGGGGGCGGCCAACCGCCGGGTCAGCGCGGGCTCGACATGCGGCGTGTAAGTCGGGTCAGTGAGGGCGATTTCCACTGCAGTGCGCCTTGTTTACATTCGATTGCCACAGCGCGCGAGGGCCGAACGCAACCTATCCCGAACCCTGACCCTTCCCGATGAGATCCGTGTAAGCTTACGCGCCCGAATGAGCGAGCTATCGGCCGTTCCCGCCGCGCCCAAGGGACGTGACACAACGCTCGTGTCGGGGTTCTCGTACCGCGCCGCGCTCGCACTTGCAGAGGCGATCATCCCCGGTTCACCGGGGATCCCGCCCGCCGACGAGGCTACAGTCGCGCGGACCGACGACGTGGTCGATGGTTTCCATCCTGGCCTCGCCAAGGCGTGGCGGATTGCCCAAGCAACGCTGGCGGCCGCCGCGATCGCGCGGACCGGCCGTTCCTTCGACGCTCTGTCGGCCGCTCGGCAGGAGGCGCTCATTCGACAGTGGGAGGACGATCCAATCCTGCGGATACCGCTCGGGCTCGTGGCCCTCGTCTACAAGTTCGTTCATTTCGATCAGCGAAGCGTGTATGGGGCAATGGGTGGGAAGTTGAACGTCGTCGAGGCGTTGGAGACGCCCCGGTGGCTTCGACAGGTGCATCGCGCCGAAGACTGGGAATCGAGCGATGCGGAGTGCGACGTCGTCGTCGTCGGTACCGGCGCAGGCGGCGCCGTCGTCGGGCGTGAGCTCGCGGATCGCGGCTTTGCGGTCGTCTTCGTCGAAGAAGGTGACCTTCATCGGCGAGACGCCTTCGACGGAAGCTCGGTGAGCGCGCACCAGCGCTTCTACCGCGGGGCATTCTCGGTCGGCAACGTCGGGATGCCCGTGTTCATGGGCAGGCTGGTCGGAGGCTCGACGGCAATCAACGGCGGCACCTGCTTGCGCGCGCCGCCGTGGGCGCTCGATCGCTGGTGTGAAGACACGGACAATGGGGAGTTCGCCGATGACGTGATGGCCCCGTACTTCGATCGGGTCGAGCAGGTTCTCGAGGTGCAGAGCTCGGACCGGCGTCGAATCGGCCCCATCGCAGACGTCATGGCGCGCGGGTGCAACGCGCTCGGGTGGAAGCATTTCGCGATTCGGCGCAACGCGCCGGGTTGCGATGGCTCCGGTTTCTGCGACTTCGGGTGCCGCACCGATGCCCGGCGCGGAACCAACATCGCATACATCCCGCCCGCTTTGGAGAAGGGGGCTTTGCTCCTGACGGGCCTCCGGGCGGAGCGTGTCGTGGTCGAGGGTCGCCGGGCGTGCGGCGTCGATGCGGTCACAAAGGACGGTCGCTCGATCCGCGTGCGCGCACGCGCGGTCGTGCTTGCCGGCGGAGCCATCCCGACGCCGCTGCTCCTCTTGAAGCAAGGGATCTGCAACACGAGCGATCAAGTGGGAAGAAACCTCACCGCGCACCCGAGCAGCGGTTTTTCGGCTCTCTTCGACGAGGATATCCGCGGGTACGCGCACATCCCTCAGGGCTATGGTTGCGACGAGTTTTTGCGCGACGGCATCCTCATCACAGCTGCGCAGCCGGACCTCAACATCGCGGCCGCCGTTCTCCCGTTTGCGGGACGACGCCTCATGGAAATCCTCGGTCGCATCGACAAGCTCGCGTACTTCGCACTCATGGTCAGTGATTCGACGCGCAATGGTCGGGTGTGGCGCGACGTCGGCGGGCTTCCGGCCATCACGTACAGTATCGCGCCGGCGGACGTGGAGCGGATGCACCGCGCCATGATCCACACTGCAGAAATGTGTTTGGCTGCGGGGGCCATGCGGCTTCACCCGACTGCGCTCAAAATGAGGATCCTCAACGGAGCGCGCGATGTCGACGCGTTCCGGAAAGCAAAGTTGGGACCGGCCGACGTCATCTGGACGAGTTACCACCCGCTAGGGACGTGCAAGATGGGGCGCGATCCGAAGACGAGCGTTGTCGACGGCAACCACGAGGCCCACGACGTCCGCGGCCTCTACATCGTCGACGGCAGCACAGTGCCTGGGCCCCTTGGCGTCAACCCGCAGTTGACCATCATGGCGATGGCGACGCGCGCGGCAGTCAAGATTGCGGAGCGTCTCTGACCGCCGAAGGGCGCTATCGCCGGAAGAAATCGCGCACCGTCCTCATCCGGTTGCGAAGGAGGACCGGAAGTCGCCACGCGAGCTCCACGCGACCCAGTTGCAGATCCGCGAGGATGTTCGCCATGTCCCAGAGATTTTGGTCGTACGGCATCCAAAAGAGCTCGGGTGCAGTCGCCCGGTCGACCATCGTCGCGCGCGGTCGCAGGAACGTGGCAAGAGAGTGCACGCTGTTGGCGACGCCGAAGCCGGTGTCGCGCGTGCCGCTCCAGGGGAGCGCGGGGATACCACTCGAAAGCGCATGGTTGTTGATGGTCACGACGCCAAAGTCGAGCCGCTCGGCGAGACGCTCTGCGCGCGCCACGTCCCGAGTCCAAATCGAAGCGCCGAGGCCGTAGCGCGACCCGTTCGCGCGTCGCAATGCCTCCGCTGCCCCGGCCACGCGAATGATCGCGAGCACCGGTCCGAATGTCTCGTCGCGCGCGACGAGCATTTGCTCGTCGCACCGGTCGAGCAATGTCGGCGGATAATGGAGCCCGTCTCCCGGCGTGGCCGCTCCGCCGCACACGACCACGGCCCCCTTCGCGCGCGCGTCCTCGACGTGAGCAATCACCGTCTCGAATTGTCGGCGATTGGCGAGCGGCCCGATCTCGGCGAACCGCTGTGGCGCCGGACGCAAGCGCGTCCATGCGCTTCGCGTGGCGGCGACGAATGCATCTGCGATCCGGTCGTCCACGTATGCGATTTCGATCGCGCCGCATGCCTGGCCCACGTTGGACAGGGCCCAGTGTGTAATCCCCGCGACCGTGCGCTGCAGATCGCAATCCGCGAGGACGATCGCCACGTCTTTGCCTCCCATTTCGATGCTGGACACGATGCCGCGCTCGGCGCAGTGAATGCCCACCACGCGACCCGTCTCGGGTGATCCGGTAAAAACGCACGCGTCGATGCCAGCGTCGATCAGATCCGCGCCGACGCGGCCATCTCCTTGAACAACGTGAACCAGGCCTTCGGGAAGCTCGGCCGCAAGGTGCTCGACGAGCCACGCGCTCGTCTTCGGCGATAGCTCCGACGGCTTGACGACGATGCCGTTGCCGGACAGCAGCGCGGGGATGGTGGACCGGTAGAGGCCCGCAACCGGGTAGTTCCACGGTGCGATGACGCCGATGACTCCTCGCGGCACCAAGTCGACGAATGCGCTTTTCCTTGGAAAGCTGATCGGATTGACAAACACTCGACGTCGCCGAGTCGACCGCTCGATGAGCCGTGTCCAACCCTTGACCGTGTCCAGCGGGCCCAGTCCCTCGTAGAAGAGGCCCTCGACGTCGACCTTGCCGATCTCATCGCGCGCCAGGGTGACCACTTCGCGTCGGTGGCGAAGCATTTGTTTCGCGGCGCGCATGAGAGCTTTGGATCGGTCTTCCAGGGGAAGCAGGTGCCATTCGTATTGAGCCGTTCGGGCACGCGCGACCGCGGCCTGTACTTGCTCCGCCGAGGACTTGGTCGGCGTGCCGTTCGTTTGGGCGATGCCGCCGTCGGCGGCAGGCACGTGAGCGCCATGTCCATTGAGGGGAAGATCGTTCACAATCGAGTCGGATACCGCGGATATGGCGGTGGTGCCAACTGGGACGTGCAGACGAGGTCCTTGGCGGCCGCAGCCTAAAGCACTACCACGGGATCATGCTCGTCGACCGGCCAGTTCGCCGCACGATCCAGGCGGGCTCTTCACGGTCAATTGCCCACCGCTGGAGCCAGGTAGCCGCTGCCCGATTTCTCCTCGGTCACCGCGATTTTGGCTCGGCGCCCTAACGCTCCTGCCACACTTCGCGCAGAATCTCGGCGACGGCCTCGTATAGCCCCTCGGGTATCGTCTGACCTGGCTCGAGTTCGACGAGGGCACGCGCGAGATCGACGTTTCTCACCACGGGAATGCCATGGTCGTGCGCCGCCTGCGTGATCCGCGCTGCGATGTCTCCCTGGCCGCTCGCAACGACGACCGGAGCCTCGTCGCCGCTCTTTTCGTCATAGCGCAGGGCGCAAGCGAGGTGCGTCGGGTTGACGACGACGACGCTCGCCGCCCGCACGTTCGCAACGGCCGCTTGCGTGATCAGCTCATGGTAAGCGCGCTCCCGCGCCGCCTTGAGCTGAGGGTCGCCCTCCGCATCCCGATGCTCGCGCTTCACCTCGTCTTTGGTCATCCGCAGCTTGCGTCGCCATGCGCTCCGCGTGACGACGACGTCGAGCGCCGCAATGACGAGGCCGATCAGCGCAGCGCGCCACGCAAGCCCGCCGGCGACCTCGCGCAGGACGGCTCCGATCCAAGCCGGGCGCCCGGCCACACGGGCGAAATCGACGACGTGATCGCGAAGCGCCGCATAGGCGAGCCACGCGATGATCGCGCTCGCGACGAATGCACGCACGACGGCAAAGAGGCGCGCCGCGGAGAAGAGTCCCTTGATGCCCGCGGTGGGATCGAGCCGTTCGAGCTTGGGCGTCAGTCGCTTCGTGGCGACGATCCCGCCAGTCTGCACCGCGAGCGCAACGGCCCCGGCGACGCCGACCGCGACGAGAAGCGGCAAGGTGAGAGCAAAGACGCTCGTCGCGACGTCAATGACATCGAAGCGCGCAGCCGGATGCGCCGCCGCCGCTTGAGAGAGTGCGTTCCGCAAGTGCACCGAGCCCCATGACGCGAGTGCGCCGATCGCCGGCGCGACGAGCGCAATCGCGACCACGAACGCGAGGGCCTGAGAAGCGTACGAACTCGCGCCGCTGTCGCCCTCCTCGCGCGCCTTGCGGAGTCGGCGGGGGGTGGGATCTTCCGTCTTGTCGGACACGAGCCCTCTAGAAACCTGGTGTTTTTCGTCCGATACCGGCGCGCTGGCTTCGTCGGCCGCGCTCAAAATACATCAAGTATTCCTCGCGCGGCCGCCGAACCCAGCGCTTGGTCTCGAACGAAAAAACCATCCAAGGCTTCTTCTAACTCAGCTAGTCCCGGATTCTAGGGAGCGGATGGCTCCCTGCCCTTTTTAGGGGTGATCTC
>JALYHX010000256.1 GCA_030776305.1 Myxococcota bacterium | reverse complement strand
ACCACGTACATTCCAACCCAGCAGCCGACCGACACGCGCACACGCGTGATCGACGGCCATGTGTCCTGATGAATCGAACCCGAATTGCGGCTTCGCGCGTCACCGCGCACGTACTGAT
Organism: Myxococcota bacterium; assembly: GCA_030776305.1. Classification (GTDB taxonomy): domain Bacteria; phylum Myxococcota_A; class Polyangia; order Polyangiales; family Polyangiaceae; genus Palsa-1150. Next base: position 2,993 of record JALYHX010000256.1, on the reverse strand, counting down.
GGGTCGCCGCAGCGCGATCGACTCACCGCGGCACGCCCGTCGACGGCCCGCGCATGGCTCGTTACCCTTGCTCCGATAGACAGCGTTTGAACCACCCGTGGCCACACTCCGAGCATTGCGGGGCTTGGCCGAACCCAAAGGGATCCCGATGGCCGAAGACGACATGAAGTCCGAGCTCGAACGCCTCCGCGCCGAGAACGAACGACTCAAGCAACGCAGCAGCACGCCGGGATCCATGAAGGTCTCCGAGAAGGGGGCCCTGTCCGTCTATGGGCTCGGGCGCTTCCCGGTCACCCTCTACAAGGAGCAATGGACGAAGCTCCTCGACATGGCCGACGACATCCGTGCCTTCATCAAGGAGAACGACGGGAAGCTCAAGACCAAAGGGGACGGATAGCCCGAGTCCTCGATGAGCCAATACCGAATGAGGTCGTTCGCCGTCGTCCTCATTTTGCTTGCGAGCGCGGTCCTGTGCGTCGCGCGCTCGACTTCGGCCCTTGCCCTCGTGGCCGTCGTCGACGCGTCGGCCCCCGCGGCATTGCCCGGTTCGGACGACGCGCTCGACCGGCAGACGCCGAGGCGCACGATGGAGGGCTTTCTCAAAGAGGCCCGGGAAGGCGACTTCCGCGTCGCGGCCGATTACCTCGACTTGCGCGGCGTGCCCGCGCCCATTCGGAGCCGCAACGGGCCAGACCTTGCCAAGAAGCTCTCGTACGTCCTCCAGCGCCAGCCAACACTCGACCTGTCGAAGATTCCCGACACCGTCGCCGGCGATCCGAACGCGAAGCCGCCCGACACGTTCGTCGCCGACACGCTCTATGCAGGCGAAGAACCGGTCCCGATCGCGCTCAAGCGCGAGCGATTTGCGGACGGTATCTCGCGCTGGCTGATCTCGCAGAAGACGGTCGAGCTCATCCCAGCCATCGACGCGGTTTACGGTCCACGTCCCATCGCAGCGTGGATGCCGGGATCGCTCACGCATCCGACCTTTCTGGGCAATGAGCTGTGGCAATGGCTCGGCGCAGTGCTCGCCGTTTTCGTTGCGTATGCCATCGCGCGCACATTGGCGGCGGTACTCGTGCGATCGGCGTCGTACTTCACCCATCGCACGCCGACGCGCTTCGACGACGCGCTCGTTGAATCCGCGCGCCGCCCGCTGCGCACCATCATCTGGGCAGTCGCGTTCCGCCTGTTGCTCGATCCGTTGCAGCTGACGACGCCCGTCATCGCGTCGTGCGAGCACATCACGTACACCGCTCTCGTCGCGGGGGTGGCCTGGCTGCTGCTGCGCGCGCTCGGGGTCTCGACGCTTCTTCTCGACGAGCGTGCGGCGCGCGAAAGCTACGACTTGCTCCAAGGTCGCCGTGCGCGCACACAATGGGTGCTTCTTCGGCGGATCGCGAGCGTGACGCTCGGGTTCCTCGCGGGCGCGATCGTCCTCGTCCAATTCGATTTCGTGCGCAGCGTGGGGTTGTCGCTGCTCGCATCCGCGGGGGTCCTCGGGGTCGTCGTCGGGCTCGCCGCGCAGAGGTCCCTCGCCGCGATCATCGGAGGGATCCACTTCTCGGTCGCGCAGCCGGTGCGAATGGGGGATCAGGTCGTCGTCGAGGGAGAGTTCGGCGAGATCGAGGAGATCAATCTCACCTATATCGTCATGCGTCTCTGGAACCAGCGGCGGCTCATCTTGCCGATCATGTACTTCCTCGAGAAGCCATTTCAGAATTGGACGCGGACGTCGACCGACCTCGTCGGCACGGTCGTCATCAAGGTCGACTACGCGATGCCTGTCGAAGCGGTTCGCGCAGAGCTTCGGAAGATATGCGATGCCGATCCCCAGTGGGACAAGCAAACGTGCGAGGTGAGGGCGATCGACTCCGACGCGAGCACGGTGACGTTGCGAGCGCTCGTTTCCGCGGAGGACGCCTCGAAGCTTTGGGACCTGCGCTGTCGCGTCCGCGAGCGGTTGATTGCATTCGTGTACGCTCAGACCGTCGCCCGGAGCTCTCCTCACACGCCGACGTCCCCACTTCAGGCTTGACGGTCGCGGTGCGGCAAGGGGTTTTGCAGGCGAGGGCGGCTCAACGGCGGCCGCATTCTCGGCCGGTTGCACGCGCCTTCCGAGCGGCGTACGCCCCCCCACCCTTCAATCTCCGTGAATGACCGCGAGCAGCTCTCGCTTGAGTGCGTTGAATTCCGGTCCCGTGACATCGCGCGGGTGGGAGAGCGGTACGCTCACCGTCTTGGCGATGTAGCCGGGCACCCCTTGACTCGCGCCGCCTTTCATCACGACGACACGATCCGCGAGGTATACGGCTTCTTCGACGCTGTGAGTGACCAGAACGACTACCGGCTTGAGCTCCTGCCAGATGCGCCGCAGCTCGTCCTGCATCGTCTGACGGGTGAGCGAGTCGAGCGCCCCGAATGGCTCGTCCATGAGGAGGACCGCCGCGTCGTTGGCAAGAACCCGCGCGATTCCGACGCGCTGCTGCATTCCGCCCGAGAGTTGATGGGGATACTGATTCGAGAAGCGCTCGAGCTTCACCAGCGTCGTGAAGCGTTTCGTGATGGCGTCGATGCGATCCCGGCCGAGGTGACGTTGGGTTGGCCCGTACGCGATGTTGTCGCTGACGGTGAGCCAAGGGAAAAGACCGTAATCCTGGAAGACGAAACCGCGATCGGGCCCCGGCCGCTGTACCTGTCGACCGCCGACATGAACTTTTCCCGACGTCGCACTTTCGAACCCCGCGATGATGCGCAGCAGCGTGCTCTTGCCGCAGCCGCTCGCGCCGAGCAGGCACACGAACTCTCCGGGGGGCATCGCGAGGTCGATGTCGCGTAGGGCTTCGACGAGGAGGCCCCCTGGACCGGGATAGCTCTTGCCCACACCCGTGAGCAAGACGCCTTCTCCGGCGGCTCGAGACAGAGAGAGAGACGGCTCGTTGGACGCGTAGTCGACGGCGATCATGGCGCGAGCCTCCCGTTCAGCTGACGAT
>JALYHX010000255.1 GCA_030776305.1 Myxococcota bacterium | reverse complement strand
TTGCGGTCGTGACCGGTGCGGGGAGTGGCATTGGGCGCGCGATCGCGCTCGAACTCGCTGGCCGCGGCTTGGACGTGGCATTGGTGGGTCGTAGGGAGGCGCCGCTGCGAGCGACAGCGGTCGAAGTTGCCCGTGCTCGGGTGCGAACGGTTGTCGCATGCGCCGACGTGGCGGTGAACGCCGAAGTCCGCAGTGCCGTCGCAGACATCGAGGCCGCGCTGGGCGTGCCGCAAGTGGTTGTGAACAACGCGGGCATCGCCGGGCGCAAGGCTGATGTGGATACGACGAGCGAGGCGGAGTGGGATGCGGTCATGGGTTCGAATCTCAAAGGGCTATTTCTCGTGACGCGAGCGCTTCTGCCACCGATGCGGGCGACCGGCCGAGGAAGATTCATCACGATCGCCAGCATCTCGGCCACACTCGGTTCTCCCGGACTCGCGGCGTACTGCGCGTCGAAATGGGGAGCCGTCGGCTTCACGAAGTCGCTCGCCGAGGAACTGCGCGGCTCGGGCTTACAGGCGATCGCCGTGCTGCCGGGAACGGTCGACACGCCAATGGCCATGATCGGCGGCTTTCCACCGAAAATGTCCCCGGGAGATGTGGCGCGCGTCGTCGCGTTTGCCGCGCTCGATGCCCCCGATGCCATGAACGGCAGTGCAATCGAGTGCTTCGGGTAGCCGACTTCATGCCCGCGGTCGCGCGTCGTGGCGGTCCGGTTCGATGCCGAGGCCGCGAACGATCGCCCCGTGTAGCCCGTATATCGCCGGCGTCAACGCAACCGCAACGACGAACTTGATTGCGTATTCACGCCCGATCTTGGCGCTGATGAAGTCCCAAGCCCACCCCGCGGTCACGCGCCCGAAGATGACATTGATGGTTATCGTATCGACCGCCTGACTGAAGATCGTCGATCCTGTCGATCGCAGCCAGAGATGACGCGAACGCGTGATCGTCTTCCAAAAATGGAACACGTGGATGTCGAGGAATTGGCCGATGAGATAAGCGAACATGGACGCCAAGAAGAGCTGCGCGCTGCCGCCGAACACTTTTGCGTACTCGGCCTGCGTGAAATACGTCGATGGATCGACCGGCATGAGCGTCGTCATTTGCAGAAGAATCCACGCGAGGAGCGCCATCCCGAAACCGAGCATCGTCAGAAACTGGGCTCCGCGTCGCCCGTAGAAGTCGTTGACGATGTCGGTCAGGAGAAACGTCACCGGAAATGGAATGATCCCCACGGAGATAGGCCCGGCCGGGGTCCGGATGATCTTGCCGCCGATGATGTCGCCGAGCAGAAGGCACGCGACAAAGACGGAACAGAGGTAGACGAAGAGTTTCTGCGTCGGCGCGAAGCGAGCGAAAGCGGCGATTGCGCTGGTTTCGGCGGAAATTTTCGCTGCTGGGGCGGCCATCGTTCGGGAGCATCGTCGATGCGCCGGGCCGCGACAATCGTTATCCGGAGCCGAGCTTCATGCACGCAACGAGACCGTCGGTCGACTGGGATGCCATTCCGCAGTGGTACTTGCTTGGCGTCAAACTGTACGAACATGACTGCTCGAAGCGATCGAACGTGCCACGTTTCGCCAGCTCCTCGGCCCACCCGGCGCGGAAGGCGGAGTGCTCCTCGCGACTGAGCGAGAGGCCTTCCCGCGAGACGTATTCGTTCGCATAGAGCTCGACGATGTGGTCGCGCAGATCGAGGCAGGCCATCAGCTTTTGTTCTTCGCTGACGAAGGCCTGTCTGCGGCGCGGTGGGTTGATGGCCGTCGCGGTTTGCGACGCACAGCCGGCGAGCGCGACCGCCAAAATAAGGCCCGATGTTGCGTGGCGGATCATCAACCCATCCACTTGTTGCAACCAGTGTGCTCCGCCCCTGCGCCAGACGCCACAGCTCGCCGCGCACCACCCAGGGCCTCTCCTTTGGGCCGATCGGAGTGGTGATGCGCTTCTTACCAATGGAGAGAAAAGAGCCCGCGCCGTGATGGACAATCCCGCCACTCCCTTAACCGAGGAGCGCGCGCGTCCACAAATGGCTTGGTGGGGCCGTTCCGTTCCCAGTGGAAGAGAGCACGCCGCATGTGCAGCGATCCGTCACACACGCGTCACCAATGGGTGGTAACCGATCGGCATGGTCGGCCGAACCCAACCGTATTCCTTCGCCCCGATCGCGCTCGCCATGGCATGCGCGGTCGCCTTCTCTGGCTCATGCGGAAAGAAAGGAAGTGGCGACTCGCCCGTCGGGCAAACGACTACAAACACGACCGCCAAGTGGCCACGCGACGGCAGCCAGGACAAACCTCTCGAAGTGATGCTGATCCCTGCCGACGGTGGCACCGAGGACGGAACGAAAGCCGACTTTCTGCCGCTCTTCAACGCCATCGCGAAGACCCAGGGACTACACTTCGACGTCCGCGTCGGCCAAAGCTATGGCGCCGTCGTCGAAGCGATGGCCAATGGCCAAGTGGACGTCGGATGGTTCGGCCCTGTTTCGTACATGCAGGCGAAGAAACGCGCCGGAGCAGAGCTCCTTGCCGTCGCCGTCGAACATGGATCGTCGACGTACTTCTCTGGCATTTTCGTCCGTACCGACGCGCCGATGCACAGCCTGGCGGACATGAAAGGCAAGACGCTCGCTGTGGGTGACCCGTCGTCGACCTCGAGCTTTGCCTTTCCTCTAGCGATGCTGATCGATGCGGGGGTGGATCCGGTGCGGGATCTCACGAAGATTGTTTTCACCGGCAGCCACGTCAACTCGCTCGCCGCGTGCGCCGAGGGCCGCGTCGACGCGGGCGCCGCCTCGTTCAACTCCTTCGAGAAAGCCGTGACGGAGAAGAAGATCGAGTCCGACAAGCTTCGGCCATTGGTGAAAAGCGACCCGCTACCGAACCCGCCGCTCGCGATGCATCCAGGCCTCGACCCCGAGGTCAAAAGGAGGCTGCGGGAGGGATTCGCGACCGTGCACAAGGCTCCGGGCATCACGCCGGACCAGATTCGAGGCTATGGGGGTACGAAGGTCGACCGATACGACGTCGACTTTCCCGACTCCGAATTCATGAAGGTAGGAGCCAAGCTGGAAAAGGTGGACGCACTCAAGGATGCTATCCTCAAGAAGGCGGGGCAGAAGTAGGGAATGCTCCAAAGCCGCGATGCTACGAAGCGCTACGCCGACGGAACGGCGGCGCTGCGCGGTGTCACGCTCGATGTGCCCCGCGGACAGTTCTGCGTGATCCTCGGCTCTTCTGGCGCAGGAAAGTCGACGCTCCTGCGGGCCGTGAATGGCCTGGTGACGTTGACATCGGGCACCATTGAAGTAGACGGCACGACGGTCAGCTCCAAGACGCTCAGCGCGGTGCGGTCGAAGCTGGGAACGGTGCACCAGAGCTTCTGCCTCGTCGGCCGCGCGACCGTCCTCGAAAATGTGCTCGGCGGCGCGCTGTGCGAGGTCTCGACCGCGCGCGCGATGTTTGGCTCTTTCCTGAAACGCTATCGGCGCAAGGCATGTGCCCTTCTCGACGACCTCGGTCTTTCGGAGGAGCACCTGTACCGACGTGCGGCGGAGCTGTCCGGCGGCCAACAGCAGCGCGTCGCCATCGCACGCGCGTTCATTCTGGACCCCGCCCTCGTTCTCGCCGACGAGCCTGTCGCGAGCCTCGACATGGACATGAGCCAGACGATCTTGCGTCTGCTCCGCGAGACCTCTGCGCGCCGGGGCGCGACCGTGATTTGTAGCCTTCATCAGGTCGATTTGGCGAGGCAGTTCGCCGACCGTATCGTCGCGATGCGTGCGGGCGAAGTGATTGCGGATGGTCCGCCCACGGACCTCGACGACGCCGCGCTGGAACGCATTTACTCGCGGGTAGCCACGCACGCTGGCACGGGGGCGGCTACGGTAGGCACGGGCGCGGGGAGAATTCAGTTAGGTGCCGTTCGGAAGGCGCCGGGAGACTGGGCGCTGCGGCAGCCAATCAGCAAGCGGACGATCGTCATCGCGCTCGTCGCATCCGTACTGCTCGCGATCTCCGCCCGCCGCACGGAGATTCCGCACATCCTCACGCTCACGGCGCAGTGGATCGGTGCTGGGGTAGGCCTGCGTGGCGAGTCCGAGATTGGAAAGGGACTCGGGCGCTTTGCATCGAACGCGTTTCCATTGGTCATCGCGCGCGAGACCCAGGTTTCGCGTGTCGAGGGGCTCGATCGCGAACACTTGCCGCTCTTCGCGCATATCGAGCGGCGAGACATCAAGACGTCCCGCTATGATTTCGAGCAACGAAAAATGGTGGAGACTTCCGATGCCCAAGAAGTCCTCGTCGAGCCCGTCGGTTATCTCGTCTACGTCTGCGGCAAGATGCTTCAAACACTGGAGATTGCGCTCTGGGCAACGCTCTTCGCGCTCGCAGCGGGGCTGCCGATCGCGTACCTCGGCGCACGAGGGTATGCGCCCAATCGCTGGATCTATTTGTTGTCTCGGGCGACCAGTAGTTTCTGTCGCGCTGTACCGGAGCTGGTGTCCGTCCTCATCCTCGTTCTTGCCTTTGGGTTCGGGCCGATGGCCGGGGTCATCGCGCTCGGATTCCACTCGACCGGCTTCTTCGGCAAGTTCTTCGCCGACGATGTCGAAAATGCGGACCGCGCTCCCCAGGAGGCTCTCTTTGCGGCCGGCGCAAACCGCCTCAAGGTGCTGCGGTATGCCGTGTTGCCTCAGGTGTTGCCGCAATATGTCGCATACACGCAGTACATCCTTGAGCGAAACGTACGCATGGCCACGGTGATCGGCGCGGTGGGTGCGGGCGGCATTGGAATCGAACTGAAGGGGCGATTCGACATGTTCGACTTCGGGCACGTCTCAACGATTCTCGTCGTCATCTTCGTGACGGTGCTGCTGCTCGAACGGCTCTCGCAACGATTGCGCGGTGGGCTCATGGCGGCAGGATGAGGTCTTCAGGGGGTCTTCATTGCCGCTTGAAGGCCCGACCCCGGGATGGTTCGAAAGCGAACCGGCTTGCGCGGCACGAGCCCCGCTGTGATCTGCCAGCGTTGGATGTCTTCGAACGACCAAGCACCCGATTGGCTAGTGAGAGCGAAGTAGAAGTTCATGAGCCATGCCACTTGTCCGCCTTCGTTGGGAGAATCAAGGCGTAGGTAGTCCATGATCGCGAGGACGCCTCCGGGGCGGAGCGCGCGCGCGCATTTGCGGGTTAGCTCGACATTTGTCGCGTCGTCGAAATGGTGCACCAAGCTCGAAATGAGGACGAGGTCGTAGACACCATCGCCCAGGTCCTCCGCGCGTGCATCGCCAGAGCGATGCAGCACCCGATCCCCCATCTCTTCGTGCGCGAGGATGGGGGCCGCGTGCTCGACGGCTTGCGGCAGGTCCAGGATCGTGGCCGACAGTCTGGGATGCTTGCGGCAAAGCGCGACGGAGTAGAAGCCGTGCGAACCGCCGATGTCGAGCATCTTCCGGGCACCCGTGGGAACGGGGGTACGTTTGACGACCTCCGGCGCGTTGGTGCCGGCGAGGGCACGCATGCCACGCTGGTAGACGCGCCAGTCATCCGGGTGAAGGACGCCGTGAAAGTCGACGGGCTTGCCCGTGCGCAAGAAGTCTTCGGTAGCGTCCAAGAGCTTCCACTCTAGGTACTGGAAGAGAATGTTGTCGTGAAGCGACGTCGGGCCGCTCTTGAGCAGCCATTTGCGTGAGACCGGAGTCAGTGCGTACTTGCCAGAGTCGAAGCTGACATAGTCGGCGGTGACGAGCACGCCGAGGAGCCGACTTGTGGGATGGGCCTGCAGGCCGCAGCGAGAGGCAACGGACGGCGCATCGAGCGGGCCCGCCTCGAGCGCGTCGAAGATCCCCATCTTGACGGCCGCCATGATCCAGCGCGCGAGCTTTTGAGCGCACCAGGTATGGCCCATCGGCGTTGGGAGCGCGCCAGTGGCGATGCCGGCGAGCTCGATCAAACGTTCGGGAAACAGCCCGATTTTCATGCGGGCCACGATAGCCGAAGGGCCCCAACGAGAAGAGGGTACGATGAAAATGTGGGCGCCTCCGCAAAATAGGTAGCTCGCGCGCCGCATCAGATTGCGTTCTGCCCTACTTCGCGCCCCGCTCAATCGCCACGTATCGCGACTGCTCGCCTCGCTTCACGTGCAAGAGGACCGGCCTGTCGCCCGGCGCCGCGTGAACCTTCGCCGCGAGGTCGCTTGCGCTGGCGACCTGTTGCTGATTCACCGACTCGATGACGTCGCCCGGCCGCAACTTGCCCAGCGCAGGCCCGTCCGGCAGGACACGCTCGACTACCACGTGACCGTTATCGTCGCTCGCGCTGAAACCCAAGGACGACGAGGGTGCCTGTTGTGCGCCCGGTGACTGCGACTCCGAGCCCGCGGCGCGCTCGCCCTGCTCCTGCAATGCCGCCAGCGGAACGTCGATCTCGCGAGACTGCTTGTCTCGTAGGACCGTCAACCGGACGCGGGTTCCCGGCTTGTTCTGCGCGACCATTCGAGGCAACTCCTCTGAGCGCGGCACATCCTGCGCGTTGAGGGCCGTGATCACGTCGCCCGGCTTGACACCGGCCTTCTCGGCCGGGCTCCCGCTTTCCACGCCCTCGACGAGTGCCCCGCGCGGTCGGTCCATACCCAACGCCTTCGCGAGGTCCTCGTCCAGCCCTTGAATCATCACGCCAAGGCGGCCACGCGAAACATGCCCCGTCGCCAAGAGTTGCGGGAGCACCTGTTTGACAGCGTCCACCGGGATCGCGAAACCGATTCCCTTTCCCTGTGGGTTGATGGCGGTATTGATACCGACGACCTGCCCGCGCAGGTTGAACAGCGGACCGCCGCTATTTCCGGGGTTGATGCTCGCGTCGGTCTGGATGAAGTCGTCGTACGGACCCGCTCCAATCGTTCGGCCCTTGGCGCTGACGATGCCCATCGTGACCGTGTTGCCGAGACCGAAGGGGTTGCCAATGGCAACGACGTACTCACCGACGCGCAGCGCGTCGCTAGCGCCGAGCGCCGCAACGGGGAGATCGTGCGGCGCGCCTTCGAGCTGCAAGACAGCGACGTCGAGTCGACTATCTTTGCCAACAACCTTCGCCCGATACTCGCGGTCATCGGAGAGCTTGACCTTCACCGTGTCCGCCTCGTCGATGACGTGCGCATTGGTCACCACGTGCCCCTGCGCGTCGACGATGAAACCCGAGCCGAGCGCCTGCTGCCTCATGACTTCGTCGCCCCCCTCGTAACCGCCGCCGGAGTGAGGTCTCATGGGCCCATTGGGTCCCTGGTGGAAGAAGGGAAACACCCCTTCGAGCCCGGGGAAGCCGAACTCGCCGCGCGGAACCTTGCGCTCTTGGACGGTCGTGATGTTCACCACCGAGTGCGTGACCTTCGCGGCCAGTGTCGCAATGTCCGGTGTACCGGAGAGCACTGGCGGCGTAGCGAAGGGAGCGGGCGCCTGGATGGCGCTCGGATCGGGAGAGGCGGCGGCCGCGGCCGCTGGGTGGCAGCCTGCGACGCCAAACGCGAGAACCAGAAGAGGGGGGATGAGGTTACGGGTCGCCATGGCCGATGGAACAAGGAACGGGTCATCCGGATTCCCGCTCGGTCGCACCCTTGTGACGGTTCCTCAAGTCGGACTCGGACAACCCATCATGGCCGCCGACCCGTTACGGCTCGTCGGTCGCGTAGATGACCTTGCCCAAACGCGCCTCGTCCTCCGCCGCCGCGGCGCGCTCCGCCTCGACCGCGGCCGCCTCCGTCTCGAGGTCGACGAACCGCCACCGGGTTTCTCCGCTCGGCTCGATGGCCACGTCGCCGCCAAGGGCAACGAGCTCGCGGTCGACGCGCTTGCCTACCGGCACGCGACCGGTGGCACTTTGCCATGCCTGGACAACGTCCGCATCGGTGACGGTCTTTTTTGCACGCACGCGCTCGATGACCTCGCGCAATACGGCGAGACGCCCACGCTCCTCGAGGGCCTCACGCCGCTTGCGCGGACGAACGACAGCCCGCGCCATCGGAAGGACGAAAAGAAACGCGGAGAAGACCAAAGGTACGACCCCGAGAACGAGCGGGATCCCGGTGTCCGCAATCGGGTGCGGCACGCGATCGAAGAGGTGCGCGGCGCGCTCGAGGGTCATCCCGTTCTCGATACCCCAGAGGCCCATGAACAAGTTGAACCCGTTGAGGCCGGCGATGGCGATGTTCGTGCCCAAAGGGTTTCCGGTGAGCGGCGCAAGCGGTTTCGCGCGCGCCCATGCAGGCGGAGGCTCTGGGGGGGGTACGTCCGACGCCGTCTTTCGGATGGCCTCGAACCGATACACGATCCCACCCTCTTCACTGACGTCGACATCGCCTTCGTAGTCGAGCATCAGCCTGGCCATCATCGGGTCCACCCGGTCGCGCGGAAGCCCTGTCACTCGCATGACGTCGGCCAGCCCAATCCGGCCCTTGCCCGCCCGGATCGCTGCAAGGACGAGGCGCTCATTTTCGCGCGGTTCCTACGGTGGGACCGGAGGCCCGAAAAAAAAACGGTTCACTCGCTCGTACAGGGGCACCCTCGGCTCACGGGACGCCCGACGGCCGACGCGCTGATCGGCACCCGCGCGGTCCCACGCCGGGGCGTAGTACACTGAGAATGGCGACCAGGGGTGGAAAGTCCAGAAGAGCGCGTCGCCGACGACGCGGAGAAACGCGTAGGCGAGGGCGCCGCCCGGCAGGCCGTCGCTGCGACGCGAGTCGTTCCCCTGTCGCGCAAGCGTCATCCCGAGGAAGAGACCGACGAAGATCGCCGCATACCCGACG
>JALYHX010000254.1 GCA_030776305.1 Myxococcota bacterium | reverse complement strand
AGCCGGGTCCTGGCCCGGCGCCCGTCCAACGACGAGGCTCTCGCGCTGCGGATCGAGGCGGCGCGCGCCCTTGGCGCCGACGCGGATCTTGGCGATGCCTTGGACGCCATGGCCGCGAAAGAGACGTCCGCACACGCCGCTCGCGCCGACTTGTTGCTTGAGTCGGCGCGCGCCACACTTCGCACGGGCGACCTATCGCGAGCGCTTGAACGGGCGAACCGCGCCGCAGAAGTGGCCAAAGACCGCGCGCCGGCGCGACTCTTTGCCCGCACTCTCGAGTATCGAATCCGAGGTCCGGGTACCCCAGAAGAGGCACGCCAGACCATCGAGGAGCTGAGCGCGGTCGTTCAACCTTTGGAAGTCGATGATGCTGCCATTCGTGCATTCCTACTTGCCGAATCGCTGGACGTTGTGCAAGGGGGAGGCGCAGGGCAGCGGGAACTCGAGGCCACGCGCGTCGTGCTCGGAGACCATCCACTCGTCGCGCTGGGTCTCGCCGAGCGCTTGGCCGCGCAAGGGAAGGACGCGCTGGCCGTCGGTGCGTACCGCGCGGCATTGTCCGGGCCACTCCTCGATGTTTGCCACCCCGGTGTCGTCGCGCTCGCGAGCGCGGATGCCGCGATGCGTGCGGGAAGTCCATCGGACGCCCTGTATTTTTTGGACATCGCCTATGGATACGAAGAAGCGCGGGCTGGAGTCACGATGCGGCGCGCGCGACTGGCTGCCGAACCCGTGTCCGTCGAGCCGACTCGCGGCGTTCGGCTCTACGATCTGGAGGCGGCCGTCCATCGCGCGAAGAATCCAGATGAACGCGGTCGCACGCGCTTGGCGCTGGCGTGCGGCCGACTCGATTTTGGCGACGTGCGAGGCGCCGAGCCGTTGCTCTGGGAAGCGCTCGCCGACGGATTGACCGAGGCGGGCGACGTGCTCGCGCCGTTGCTCGCGTCATCGCCAACCCGCGCTGCCGAGCTTGTTCGTGTTCGATGGCAGCAGGTCGTGCTCGAGCCTGGCGACGTCGAAAGGCTGGAATCGCTTCGCGCGGCCGCACTAGCCGATGACGATCGCGTTCACGCGCGCGCGGTCGAACATGTGCTGCGTGCCTTCGACGTGGGCGCAGCGCCCATATCTCCGCCGCCACTCACGGCACAGCCCGAGCAACCGGGCGTCATGGCGTTGCTCGCGCGTCCGTCGATGGATGCGTGGGGCGAGGCACTCGCCTTGCTGTGGGAAGGCGCGATGCAGCTCTTCGTGCGCGATGCGGCAAGCTACGGCATCACTGGAGTCGAACGCGTCGTCCCGGGGCCGTCGTCGGTGATCGCGCGCTTGTACGAAGTGACCATGCGCGTCCTCGACGTTCCGCGAATTCCAGTTTTCGTCGATCGCGGCACTGCCGGCACCGTGGAGTCGCGGATTGCCCTCCTGTCGCCACCGTCGGTGATCCTCGTCGGCGACGTGCGAGAGGAGACGGCGGCACTGCGCTTCGAGCTCGGACGCGGCATTGCGGCGGCGCTCCCGCAAAACGCGCTACGCCGGGCGCTACCGGGCCACGAGGGTCAGGCCGTCATCGCCGCGCTTCGGACGGCGTTTGGGCCCCCGGAGCTCGGGCGGCAGGTGGACGCCCGCGTCGCGCGGTTGTCCGAGTCGTTCTGGCAGATGATCCCTGCGCGGCTGCAGCGTCGACTGCAGGAGCTCCTGCGCACGGCGACGGCTGTCGATTACCGAGAGCTCACCGACCGGGCGGTGCAAACCGGCAGACGCATGGGGATGTTTCTCGCCGGCGACTTCGCGTGTGCGACGCGCGCGGTGCTTGCGGAGTCCGCCCCTGACGATACACCGGCGGTGGCCGCCGAGCCGCCGACGACTGCCAACTTGCGGGCGCTTTGCCTGGAAATGCCCGCCATCGCGGACCTCCTGTGCTTGGCGGTCCGTCCAGAGTACGCCGTCGCTCGCTGGCATTTCCCTGGGTCCCCGCCCCCACGTAGCGCGCCCTCCTCCGGGCGCTTCAGCCTGTTTTGAGTATGCGCATCGGCCCTCGACTTAGCGCCCTCGCTCTTGGCGCGCTTGGCGCCTGCGCCTGCCTGGCGGCGGGCACAGTGGGCATGACGGGTGCCTGCATCGTGGTGCCGCCTCCGGATCTGGGGGCCCCATCTCCGCATCGACCTGAGATCCTCCATGCCTCGGTCCAACCGCCTACCGGCGTTCTGTCGGCGTGGCCGCCGGATTCGACCTTCCTGGTCCCATTGCATTTCGAGGATCCCGTCAACGATGAGTTCGAGTGGGACGCCTTCGTCGAACCGATCTCGGTCGACTCGCCCGCGGCCGGCCAGCTGCAACGACCCGAGCGACCAACGCCGTCCGCGCTCGATGCAGGCGTCATGCTCCTCCAGGTCCCTGTTCCGCAGCCCGACCTGACGCAGTGCCTCCATGTCATCGTGTACGTCGCGCACGCTTTCGCGATCGATAGCAAACTAGGGATCCTGAATCGGGTTTTCGATAGCGTCGGTGGCGATACCGTCGATTGGGTTTGGGTCCCGCGGGGAGGGTGCGCTGCGGATGCGGGATCGCCAATCAGCGACGCTTCGAGCGACGGCCTACCGGTACCCCCCATCGAGGCAGGAGCCGATCCATGAAGGGCTTGGCATGGCGGGTTGCACTTGGAATCGGCGTCGCGATTGACTGCACGCCAATCGTCGCGCCCGACCCCTCCATACTGTCTTTCAATACATGCCCCGAGCATCCATGCGAGGCATATGCCCGAGCGACACCAGTCACGCTGCCCGCAACCTGCACCGAAGGAACATGCGTGGTCCCGTCCGGCGTGTCGCCCGACCTGGTGGTTTTGGTCGCCATTCCCAAAGGAGCGATCTCAGGCGCGGATCGGACGCTAGCCATAGGCTTGGCAGACCTCCTGAAGACCTCGACGATGCCAAGCCCCTGCTCCCCACGGTGCGTCCACCTTCCTCTGCCCGTTGTAGTTGCGTCAGGCGTTTACAACGTGCAACCCAAAGAATGGCAGGCACTGACGTCGAATCCGATGTTCACGATTGGTCAGCAAGCAAGCCTCCCCGTCCATGTCACGTACCGGGCGCTGTGGCCGCCCAAGGCATCGTCCGCCATAAACGATGCATTGGGCGCC
>JALYHX010000253.1 GCA_030776305.1 Myxococcota bacterium | reverse complement strand
AAACCCGATGAGGCGGGGAGGCAAAGCATCCTGGGGCGATTGTTCAAGAAGCCTTAGTTCCTGCCGCCGGATACGCGCACACCCCGAATGCCCCTGCGGCCCGTAGCCCTCGTGGTCTTCTCGGCGTTTTTGCACGCCGCTTGGAACGCCACGATCAAGCGGGAGAAGGACCCGAGAAGCGCTGGAGTCGCCGTTCTCGCCGCGGCCACCCTCATGGCTTTCGCCGCCACGCCATTCTCGGCGGCGCCTGCCTTCCCACGTGCAGTCGGGCTTCGTTGGGCGCTGCTCGCCGGCGTGCTCGAAGGAGGCTATTTCGCCACGCTCGGTTTGGCGCTCGCGCGCGGTCCGCTCGGGCCTGCGTACACCGTCGCTCGCGGGGGAGCGATGCTCGTCGCCTGGCCGATCTCGGCGTTGTTCCTGGGCGAGCCGTTTCCATTGTCCGCCAAAGCGGGAGTGGGCCTCATCGGGTGTGGACTCGGCATTACCGCAATTCGGACGCGTGAACACACGACATCGGCGAGCCTCGCATGGGCCATGGCATGCGCGGTGTGCATAGGGGGATACCACCTATGTTACAAGCTCGCGCTGGCCGCAGACGTCGAACCACGGGCCCTCTTCGCGGTTGCCCTCGCATGCGCTCTTCCCATCAACCTTGCGTGCGTGGGGCGGCACGGCGCAATCAACGCATGGCACGCGCTGCGCGAAAGCCCCTTTAGGCTCCTCGTCGGAGGCGCGACGTGCACCGCGTCGTTTCTCGTATTCCTTGGCGCGCTTGCAAGCGTCGGTGCAGGCGCTGTCCTCGCGCTACGAAATACGTCCGTGTTCTTCGCGCAGGTCCTCGCGGTGTGGGGGGGTGAGCGTCCGACGATACGCGCGATCACCGGCGCCGCGCTCGTCCTGGTAGGAGCATACGTACTGTCGCGATGAGGCCGGTCACCTGCGCCGGGCCGAGGGCTTCGCCGACGGTGCTGGTGCAGGGAGAGGAGACGGCGGCGCGGCCGTCGTGAGCGCGGGAGGTAACGGCGAAACGCTCGCCGACGCCGCTGAGACATATCGCTCGGCCTCCGCGCGCAGCGGATGATCCGCCGGCGCATCTGTCAGAAAGCGTTTGAAATACACTGCTGCGTCTTGTGGTTTCTTCAAGAAATCCGCATACAGCACTCCAAGGTTGAAGAGCGCGCTGGTGTCGTGCGCGTCGCTCGCGATCACGTGGTCGAGGAGTGCACGTGCCTCGTCGAGCTTGTGCGGATGCTGTACGTCTGCCTCACCACGCAAAGACGCGGCGAGACCCACCTCTGCTCCGTGGTCTTCCGGCGATACCTTGAGGATAGCCCGGTACTGTTCCTGCGCCTTCCCGTACGCTCCGGCGCGCAGAAGGACCACGCCCATGTTCAAACGCGAGGTCGTGTCGCGCGGATCGACCTGTGATGCCTTCCGGAACTCGGCGAAGGCGTCCGCGTCGTTTCCCGTCGCCAGATCGAGCAGCCCCATCGCCCGGTGCGTAATCGGACTGCTGGGATTCGCGTCGAGCGCCTGCTTCGCGAGAAGTTCCGCCGCGTCCTTCTCCCCCTTGGACAGGTGGGACAACGCGAGCTCCGCCAGCGCCGTCGAATCTCCGGGCTTTCGTACGAGAACTTCACGCGCCTCCGCGATCGCCTTGTCGATCTGTCCGCTGTCGCGCAGCGCGGCGACATAAAGCGTGCGAGCACCGACCGCACTCGAATGAGCGTGTACGAAATCGCTGAGACCATCGGCCGCCGACGTGTGCTCTCCGCGCCGCCGCCGCGCCTCTGCCAGCGCAATCGCAACGTCTTCCGAGTCGGGTGCCATCCTCGCGGCGAACGCGAGCTCGGGCTCGGCGCCGCCGAGATCCCCGTCATCCGTCAGCACGACACCCAGATCGTAGTGAGCCTCCCAGAGGTTCGGCTCGAGCTGGATGGCCTCGCGCAATTCCGAAACCCCCCGGTCGCGGTGTCCGTCCTTGATGGCGCGGACGCCCGTCACCATCTTGCTGACCGCCGCAGGATTCGCTGATGGCTGCACCGATTCGGTCGTTTGGTGCGCGCGCGCGAGCGGACCGACGGCGCCGCCGCAAGCGGCGAGGACCAGAAGCGACGGCGAGAGCAGAGGGCGGATCATTTCTTCTGGAACGCCGGCTGAGACGGCGTGTTTGGCCGACTTGGCGCTTCGATGAGGGCGGGCAACGGAAGTGGTCCCTGTGAGCGCACCTCGAAGCCCGTCTCCCTGAACGGTGGATAAAGCTCGCTGTTCAGACGGCCGAGGGCATCGCGCATCTTTGCGGTCCATTGATTGTAGATGCCGAGGTCCAGTGCTTTCTTCCAACCGTTCTCGTAGGCATCGAGGCTCCGCTCCTCCATGGGGACGGCAAACTCCTCGATCTGCGCGGCGTAATCGGACCGCTGATCCTCGGTCTTGACTTCAGCGGGAGGTGACGAATCGCGCAGGACCTTGGCGAAGGCCTCGTACATGTGCCCAATCTGGTAAAGCGCCGCGGTCGTCCACTCGGCGACGCCCATCGACACGCAGTCGAGGAATGCCTTCGCGGCATCCTTGAGGAGCTCGGTCTTGTGCTTCAAACGGGCCTTGAGCTGCCTGACATCCCCCTGAATTTGTATTTCCTCGAACCTCGCGAGGATCCTCTCGCCTTGCATGTAGCGCGCATGCGTCGCTGCGTATTTCCCCTCGACACCGAGTTCACGCACGCGCCGCTTGCCGAGCGCGACGGCTTCCTCGAGCGACGCCTCCGCACCACGCTCGTCGCCTGCCTTCAGCTGTGCCTGAGCAAGAAATACGAACCCTTGGGCGCGGTGATCGAGGTTGCTGGCGTGGGCGAGATAGCGCCGGTAGAGATCCGCCGCGTCTCGGGGCCGGCCCGCGTCCGAATGTGCACGCCCCATTTGCAGGACGATCTCGTCGGCCTCGGGCGAGCTGCCGAACGCCGCCAAGAACTTGGCGCCGTCGAGCACTGCGCGATCGTGTTCGCCCGTCGCCTCGCGCAGCACGACCGCGTTGTACGCGGCGTCTCTCTCGTGCTCGAACTTCGCGTAGTTCGCGTGGTCCCTGTCGCCGAGGCTGGCCATCCGTTCGGCGATGTCCGCCGCCTCTCCCAGCAAACCCATCGCCTGAAGAGTCGTCATTGCAATCCATGCGCCCATCGGCGACTCCGGCCTCTCTCGATACGCCGGCCCCATCGCGAGCCGCGCCGCCTCCTGAAGCGTTTTGGCGTCCCCTGCGAGCTTTGCCTCTTGCTCCGCGTTCACGCATGCCTGCGCCGCTCTCGGGTCTCTCGGAAACTCGTTCGCGGCGCGCAGATACGCGGCCGCCGCCACGGCGTGATCCCCGGCGGCTGCCTTTTGCTCACCTTGTTTGAACACTGCCTGGACGATCAGCGCATCGAGTCGCTCCTGCTGTTTGAAAGCGGCGAAGCTCGGCAGTGCCTTCAACCGTCGGCCCCAGGTCTCGATGTTCTCGTAGTTCTTTGCCCGGTTGAACGACTCCAGGATGCTATCTCCCGCATCGCGCGCCTGGTCGCTGTTCGGAAACTTCTCGAGCAACATCCCCCAAATCTTCACTGCAGAATCGTAGTTGCCACTGTTGAAGTAGTACTTTCCCTGCCTATAGAACATCAGCGGCAGTTGTGGATCCTTCGGATAAAAGCGTGCGTACAGGTCGAGCGCCTCCGCATAGCTCTTGTCGGCGTCGGTCTCGGCTTTGACGTCGCGCTTCGCGTCCATCTCGCGCGAGAGCGCGACCAGCGCGTTGTAGAGCGCATCGTGTCGCATCGTGGCGAGCTGTCCATTCGAGTCCTGGGCGGGCATCGTTTTGACGGCGTCCAAATAGTGCGCCGCGGCGTCCAGGTTGCGGCCAAGCCGGAAGAAATCGATTTCACCCAGATGAAAATGCACCTCGTAGGCTCGGGGTTCCTGACCAAACCTCGATAGGTAGGCGCCATAGAGTCCTGCGGCACCTTCGAATTCCGCTCGGCTGGTCTTGTCTTTCTGGGCCTTGGCATGAAGCGACGTGGCATCTTCACGCAATGCCTTCTCGATCGCGGCCGTTGTCGCGACCACATTGGCCATGTCTCCCTGTGAGCGCGACCACGTGCCTCCCGCCGTACAGTCGGCGATTGCGCGCTCGAAAGTCGATTGAAGGTGCGGCCAATCCTCGACCGCCTGGTACCCTGCTGCGATCTGCAATAGCCATCGACCCGCATCGGGATTCGTTGGCTTGAGCTTGAGGAGCAATTCGTACGCCTCGATCCCTCGTTCGAAATGGGCCTGGTCGTAGAACTGTTCGGCGAGTGCTCGAACGATCTTGTCGCTGAAACGCTCTCCACCGATCTTCGTCAGGAAATTGTAGAGATCCTGCGCGGTGTTCTTCTCGTCCTCCGTGAACACCTCGACCACGTATTTGAGGGCCTCCCCCTGGAGTTCGTCGAGCTGCTTCCGTTGTGCCTGATTCAGCTTGCCCGGACCTCCGCCCTGCTCGCTCGCCTCGAACACACCGACGAATCGGCGTGCCGCTTCATCGTTGTTGCCGAGGCGCCAATGACACCAAGCGCTCTTGAAGAGTGCGAGCCCATAGAGTGCCGCGTCGATCCGGCCCTTGTACGACAGCACCTTCTCGTACTCGGCGAGTGCACCCGCGTAGTCATAGCGGCTGCCGAAAATGGCCTCCGCTTTGGCCATGTGGGCGTCAGGCACGAAACGCGACCGCGGGTAGTCGCGCAAGATGCGTTCGAAATGGTTCCGCGCTTCGTCCTCTTTTCCCTGTTCGAAGGCGAGGAAGCCGTCCACATAGAGCGCAAGGTCGTACTCATCGAACCATGGGTAGTCGCGCAAAACGCTCGCGAAGAGCTCGCGCGGAACTCGGTAGTCGATCTCCGGCGCAGGACCGCGCTGGTCAATCGGCTTCTTTTCCCACTCCTGGAAGCGCTCGATGAACTTGTCGCGCTCTGCCTCCCATTGGAGCTCGCCAAGGCGCACGAGCGCCTCCGGCATCTCGCGCGAATCTCGCGCCGACTCGGCGACGAACTTCTCGAGAAGGTCGATGGCCTCGCCACGGAGTTGCTTCGCGCGGGCCAGGTCCGCGTCGACTCGCGCGTCGAGGCGCAATCGAAGCTGAGGTCGGAGCGCCTCAGGGATCTTCGGCCCTCGAATGGATGGTGTCCCGCTGGAGCCACCTTCGCGCACGACGCTTGGCGTCGATCCGACCGGCTTGTGTCCTGGTCCGGCGCTGATCGTCCGCTCCGCGGCGGGTCGGATCGCGTCCGAGACGGATTTGCCATCGGCCGCTGCCGGAGGCGCCGCACGTGCGCCGGCGCCAACCAGGGTGACGATCGCAAGCGCCGTCAGCCTCGCCAGCGCCCCGAACCGCATGATGGTATCATTGTACGCGGTGGTCTGCCGGAACGGGAAGTCGAGCTGCGGCCTCGCGCTGGCGATAGCTCTCGTGGGTTGTTCGGCAGACGCTCCACGGAACGAGTCGCCGCCGATTGACGCACCGTCGGGGGAGACGTCCCTGGTGCCGGTGGAGGACTCTTCGCCCGATACCACAGCTACGACGCCGGACGGCGGCGCAGCGACCGACACATCGCAGGACCAGACTGCCCCCTTGGCGGACGCCGCTGGTCCTCTCGCAGACGCCGACTCCAGGCCAACCTCCGACGGTGCAATGGATGCTGCGCCCGACGCAGAGGACTGCGCGGTAGGCGACTCGGGCGAGGCGACGGAGTTGCGCTGTACCGGCCTGTATTCGGATTGGAATTCGAGGAC
>JALYHX010000252.1 GCA_030776305.1 Myxococcota bacterium | reverse complement strand
AGTATCTCGACGGCGCCGCACCCGTCGCCGCGCTCGAAGTCTATGAGGACAACACGCGCGGAATCCTCGCGCACAACGACAGCCCAGACGTCGGCTTCTCTTGGAGCGTCAACCCGTACCGCGGCTGCTTCCATGCGTGCGCGTATTGCTATGCGCGGCCCTCTCATGAGTATCTGAGCTTCGGCGCCGGAACCGACTTCGAGCGGAAAATCGTAGTCAAGAGGCGCGCGCCCGAACTACTGCGCGAGGCGTTCGACGCACCCAAGTGGCAGGGTGAGCTCGTGGCGTTCAGCGGTGTGACCGACTGTTACCAGCCGCTCGAGGCTAGCTACCGGCTCACGCGCGGGTGCCTGGAGGCTTGTGTCGAGTATCGAAACCCGGCGTGCATCATCACGAAGGCGCCGCTCGTCGAAAGAGACGTGGACGTGCTGCAGGATCTGGCGCGCATGGCGCACCTTGGAGTGTGCGTCAGCGTGCCGTTCTGGGATGAGCAGAAGGCGCGGGCGATCGAGCCGTTCGTAACGACGCCAGCGCGCCGCGTGCGCACGATCGAACGGCTCGCACTCGCCGGGTTGCGCGTCGGCGTGATGGTCGCACCGATCATTCCCGGCTTGAACGACGAGGACATCGGGGACGTCCTGCGTGCAGCGCGAGATGCAGGGGCCAGCTGGGCGGGTAGCGTGCTGCTCCGGCTCCCGGGATCGGTGAAACAGGTGTTCGAGGACAGACTGCGCGAAGCGCTACCGCTACGCGCCGATCGTGTGCTCCGCCGGATTCGGGAGACGCGTGGGGGCAAGATGTACGACGCACGTTTTGGCGTCCGCGGCCAAGGCGAGGGCCCGTATGCAGACGCGATTCGCTCGCTGTTCGACCAAACCGCGAAGGCCCTCGGTCTGGAGACGCGCTCGGTCGCGGACCACGACACGCCGACCACGTTCCAACGGCCGCGGCGCCAGCTCCCATTGTTTTAGACAATATGTTGGACCAGGTTCCACCGGACCAGGCAGCGCCCCCGTATCGGCGAAACACTCCGATGGCTCCTGGGCGGCCTTACACTATGGGGATGCGCCCCACCGCAAGCAGCCGATGGCTACGCTTCGCCGTCATGAGCGTGGCCTTGCACGCGGCCACATGGCTGGCTCTCGGACGCGGCGTAAGCGGCACGGTCCTGCGGACTTTCGATCCCGATTCACACCCGCTGATCGGGGAGACCCTGGACATCGAACCCTCCGTTCCGATGCCGACGGACAGCCAACCGACTGACCCGACCTCTACCCTGACTCCGACCCCGACCCTTACGCCCGCGGGCCGAGCATCCGGCACCACGGCAACGATCGCCACCGCCCCGCCTGCCGTCTACGGTGCCGTCGGCGTCCATTTCGCGAGCGACCTGGCGACGACCTTCACCCGGGCCTTTCCGCAAGCGGCAAGCGGCGAGGCGCTCTGGTCTTCTGTCCCGTTCGGCAACGCGGGACGCACCGAAGTCACACTGGTGCTCAACGACGAGGGGCACCTTGAGAGGAGCGAGGTCGCCGGCTCCCCTTCCGCCGCGTTGCGCCGGAGCATCGAACGGACGCTCGCTCTACTCGGCCCTCGCGCGTTCACTGCGCGCGGCGCGCTTACGAGATTGAGCGTGATCGCTCGCGTCTCGGCCGACGACGTGCACGACGGCTTGCACGGTGACGTCTTCGCGCTGAGCGCGGGCAGCTTCGCCGGCGAGATCGGCACTGCGTTCTTCGCGCTCCCCCCCGCCACAGGCCCAGGCCGGCGTGTCGATGTCGAGGTCCGACTCCTGCCGTGACTGGGCTGAAAACCTGATCGGAGACCGCTATGGGGCAGGATCGCAAGGCGTGAACGACTCACGCCTCCTGCGATTGCAAGCGCATGCCTCTGCGTGGATCCACCAGTGATTCAGCGAGAGGAAGCGCATGCCGCGGCGTCATGAACGCGAGACCTCCTCGGCCGGGGACAGGACACGAGAACGGTTGTGCCACTTTGCGCCGCGTCCAGGACATGCGCGCCGGAGATCAATGCCGTTGCGCTGCAAACTGCGGCGGCTTTACGTGTGCCGCAGCCTGGCCCCCCGCTTGCTCACCCCATGCTCGAGGGATCCCCATGCACAAGAAAACCGCCATTGTTCTCCTGGGCACGGCCGCGCTGATCGCGACGGGTTGCAGCGGAACGAGGGCCACCGAAACGGTAGACGTCTCACACACATCGCTCCTGCGCATGCAATCGTGCGGCGACTTGACCGCGGCGCTCAGAGAGGACGCGCGGTCCAAGATGAATCGGCGGATCGATGCCGAGATCCGCGCCATCCAAGAGGGCTGGGGATACGGGTACGGGCATTCGGTTCTGACCGCGAGCGTTGGTGCCGGTGCCGCGGCAGCCCCCCCTTCCAATGCGAGCGACATGGCGGCTTCGAATGCCAGCGTGCCTTCCGCACCCGCGCATTCGAACACCGAGACGCAGGTTGCGGGAGTCGACGAGGCCGACATCGTCAAGACAGACGGCGATCACATCTATCTTCTTCACGGGGATCACTTCCTCGTCGTCGATTCGTGGCCCGCGACGAGCCTCGCCATGGCGACCGCGATGATCATCGAGGGGCAGCCGACCGAGATGTTCGTTGCCAACGCGCGCGCGGTCGTCTTCTCGACCGTCGACGGGACGCCCATCTACGCCGCGGCCCAGGTGACACCACGGCCTGGCTATTCGGATTCCTACTTCGTTGGCTCCTATGGAGGCGGGATGGGGGTGGCCGACACGGCGATTGCCGCGTTGCCGCGCAGCGGCGCAACCTATCCAGGTTCGGTTAACCCGCTCACGAAAGTGACGGTCCTGGCGCTCTCCGGCACGCAAGCGACCGTGACTCGCGAGATCTACTTCGAGGGAG